>CAZUUE010000145.1:0-3301 GCA_964623695.1 uncultured archaeon | reverse complement strand
ATAAACTTGGCGTAACTTTCTACGATTTCGTCAATATTTGCTCCGTTGAGATAATACGGCATTTGCTTACATGATTCACATGGTCAGTTACAAACTTCTTCAGACCGTTTGAAAACGTGAGCGGAAAAGGTTTAGGTGGTGTAACTGTTTCCCTCAACGTTGAAGAAATTAAAAACTCGTTCTTTCAGATATCTCTGATCGTTGGAGCTCTTTCTGGTCTTGTGGCTGGGCAAATTGGAGAAGGTAACGTCCTTTTAGGATTGAAACACTCATACATATTTGTCATCATGACCTATCTCACGTTCAACTTCATGTAAGTCTGGGAAGTTTCTTGCACCGTAACGTTGAACGTTGTAGCTTGCTACAAAGTTTCCGATCTTCAAACACGTTTTTAGATCGTAACCCTTGAGATAGCAGTACAAAAATCCAACGGCAAAAGAATCTCCAGCTCCGGTTGTATCGACAACCTTAACCTTGTAAGCCGGATGATAGAATTCTGAATCCTTCGTTAAAGCCTTTGCACCGTCTTTGCCCATCGTCAGTATCAACATTTCAACAAACCTCAAGATCTCTTCTGGATCAACGTTTAAGAGATTGAACTCGTCTTTCGATGTTATAACTATGTCCGTGTACATCAACAGATCCCTCAACCTTTCAAACCCCAAGATCACGTAAGGATAGCTCATGCTGAGGATTACATCCTTCTTGAACTCCTTAGCCTTCTTAGCTATCTCTATGTGAACATCCAAACTCTTCATAGATGGAAATGGATCCAGATAGAAGAGATCGTTGATCTTGAAGTCGTCATCGTTCAAGTTCAGCTTCAATACACCAGATGCATTCGGATGAACGAAGAAAGTTCTTTCACCATGCTTGTCAACGTAAACGTCTACTCTACCGGTTTTTTCATGCGTAACTGCAAGCTTTAAATGGACACCTTCCATACTCCTCTTAAAAAACTCCGCATCTTCATCCTTGCCTATCGTTGAGTAAAAAGAACATTCGATTCCGTACTTCGATAAGCCATAGATCACATTTGCCCCAGCGCCGCCTGAAGATTTCTTTGTGTATCTAACTACTGCATGTCCACCCCTTTTGGGAAACTCGTCTATGCTGTGTATGTAATCTACCAAAGCAGGCCCAACCCCAGCTATCATACCTCCATCAGCACCTTTATCAAACCCTTGTCATTCACTATCCCACATATCCTGTCCATGTGATCCAGAACGGGTATGTGATCGATGTCGTTCTTGATCATCTCCTTCGCACATCTTGAGACACTCATTTGAGGGTAAACGTAAGAAGCAGTCTTCATGAACTTCTTAACTGGTTCTCTGGGTAACTTGAGAACGCTTATCTCAAAGAACTTAACGACATGATCCCTCACACTTTCCCAACTCCATACATCGTCAACATCGCTTGAAGACGAGAACTGAGTCTTTTCTATGAACTCCTCGATTAAGCTCTCTGTTAGCATGATCTTTTCATCTACAAGTCCAACTAGTTTTGCATCCTCATCCAAAACTGGACAAAGCTCGGAACCACTCAACCTCATGATCTCTCCAGCGACGTTCAAAGGCATGTCCTCCCATACGCAAACGACTTCATCGCACATGTAATCTTTAACGGGTTTATCTATGTTCATCTCGGCAATCTTTTTTATGATATCCCTAACGGTCAAAAATCCTACAAGTTTTCCCCTCTTTACAACTGGAAGTCTTCTGAATGGATTTTTTAAAAATATATCAACAACTTTTTTTATGCTATCTTCTGGACTTACCGTAACTGGATTTTCTGTCATGAGAAGTGCAAGTTGATTTTCTTCAACCTTCTTGAGTAGGTCTTTAACGGTAACGATACCGACGAGCTTACCGTTCTTTAAAACTGGAACTGACGATATTCCATGCTTCTTTAAAATATCGAGGACGACATCTCTCGTGCTTGGAAGTTCAACGTAAATTACGTCCTTTGTCATCACATCTCTAACCTTCATGATCATGCGATTTGAGAACTATTTAAAACTCTTTCTCTCCCTTATAGGCTTCGTAACTATTGGCTTTTCCTTTATCAAGCCCTCTGGTTTGTAGTAAAGTATTAAGATCGCTACGATTCCAAAGAGAATGTATTCCAACCATATCGCTTCAAAAGGTAAGTTCAAGGCACTCCTTATTTCGTACTTGTATGTCGTTAAAAGAACCTTTGCAACGACAAAAGCAAATACTCCTGTTAAAACTCCTCTGTTGTTACCCAAACCTCCAAGCAATATCATCAAGAATGGATAGAACGTCCATTCCACCCTACTGAATGAACTTGCGATGATGTTTGCCGTAAACATCGAGTACAGAGCTCCTGCAAGAGATGCAATTCCAGAACCTATTGCTACTGTCTTTATCCTCAGAAACATTATGTCTCTACCGTACGCCTTAACGACATCTTCGTTCTCTCTCATAGCCTTTAAAATCCTTCCGTAAGGTGTGTTCAAGAGACGTTCGGCAAACACGTAAATGAGAAAGGCGAAAAGTAAGATTATTCCCATGAATACGAAGACTCTATGTTCTCCAGACACGAACGCTAAGACATCTGGAGCTGAGACTCCGTAATATCCACCTATTATCTCTGGATTGTAGTAGCTCACCATGAAAGCAACTTCACTTATTGCAAGGAGGGTTATTGCAAGGTAATCTTCAGAGAGCTTCGCGCTTGGTAGTATGAAGATCGCACCGATTATGAAACCCAAAATTCCTGCTATCACGAGAGAAAGAATCATTAGAGATAATCCGAAGTATGGGTTGTTCGATACGATTTCGTTGACCGTTGTCTTAACGACACCACTTGCAACTGCAAAACTTCCAGCCACTTTGAACATAGCAATCAGCAATCTATTGGTGATACCTCCAACGGCAATTGCACCGACCAAAACAGCCAAAGCCCTCCCAAAGTTTGGAATTCCTGCGTAACCGTATTCTATGTTTAAGCTAATTGCAACTATGGAGTACAGCCCAAACCAAAGTAAAATTTCGGTTACAATATGCTCCCAAGCCATTTCTTCCACCTCACACTAACCAAACCTTTTGGAATTATCAAGAGGGTTACGATCAGTATGACAAGTGAGACAACTTTACTGTAGACGAGAATCCCAGCTCCGAACACCAAAGACAATCCGTAGGTTATTAAGCTTTCAGAGATTCCTACGATGTATCCTCCTAACAATGCACCAACTATGCTACTCAAACCTCCGACTATGCTTGCGGCAAATATCGTTACGATTATTATCGCACCAGTTCCAGGAACTATCTCTTGC
>CAZUUE010000144.1:0-3313 GCA_964623695.1 uncultured archaeon | reverse complement strand
TATAGAAGGTATCAATAATTCAAAGAAGCCACGAGACCTATCTATTTTTATTCAATATACTTTATATTTTCACACGGTCAGTTATAAAGTTTATAAACTTGGTTGCTAACTTTGTCATCTACTGTTTAGGGCGGGGAGGAGGTCAAATCCGTACACTTCAACTTCGTAGATTTCGTTGTGTTTGAGTTTGCATCCATTCCCTTGCACATAGACATGTTTGGTGATCTTGAAACCATCGAGCGTGACATCGTCAGATACTATCCTAACGCATCCGTCTATCCTTGCTTTCAAAATTTTAAGAGCCTCTATTCTCAAAGTTTTATCTATGAGAACGTCCTCCTTTACATCGTAGTTTGGATACACGATTATCCTGTTCCCATCGTCTGCATCCCTCACAGCCTCTCCTATCGTCCTGTACCACTTACCCTTATCCACGTTGAAAACGAGGTAGCTGGAGTTTGGTGGTGCCTGCGGTATCGTTATCTGCGGTGTCTGTTGAACTCTAACCTCACCGACTGTAACATCGCTCTCAAAAATCGTGGACTCGAATGGTATGTGAACAATCTTCACGTTCACGACATCTCTAACGTTAAGATCCATCTTTAACTGAGCACCCATGACCTCACCGACCTTCAAAATCCCATCGTCATCGTATAGGAAGGGATACCTATGGATTTCAGTTTTACCTCCGCTTGTAGCGATTATACTAACTTCTCTCAAGTTCAGTTCATCACCACCCTTACTTTCTACCAAAAGTGTTCTGTTTTCATCTATCTTTACGTTAAGAACGGTGTTTGGAACGTGATAGATTGCTTTCTTTATAGTCTGGACATTCGTTACGACAACACCTACAGTTATCGTAGTGATGATTAACATTATAACTATTGCAGGTATGAACCCAATACTTTTTTCCCATAATTAGATAATAGTAATTATTATTATTATAAAGATTTCACACCACCAACCTAAAATTCATCGCACCTCACTTGGGTCATGAAGGTTGACGACATTCAGCTGAGGAGAGGTATGACCGTAGACGATTTAATCAAAGAGTTTTACAAGTCTGGAGGTTTTACTGCAAAGAATGTAGCTTTAGCCGTTAATATACTTGAAGAAATGGTTAAAGATAAGGACTGCACGGTTTTTTTATCGTTTCCCGCATCCATAGTTGCAACTGGAACAAGGGGTGTCGTAAGGGAGCTCGTTAAAAGAAAACTTGTAGATGTCATTGTAACGACATGCGGGACAATAGATCACGATCTTGCAAGAATTTGGAGGGATTATTATCATGGATCGTTCTATCTAAATGATGCCGAACTTTACGATAGAGGCATTCATAGAATCGGAAATGTACTTGTTCCAAGAGAGAGCTATGGAATCATATTAGAAGAGAAGATTCGGCCGATTGTTGAAGATATATACGAAGAAAAGAAGAGATTGTCTGTGAGAGAGCTAATTTGGGAAATTGGAAAGAGAATTGAGCACGAGGAGAAAGCTGAGAGCTCGATAATTTACTGGTGTTACAAAAACAGAATTCCAATTTTCATTCCAGGTATCACGGATGGTTCGTTTGGATGTCAACTATGGCTCTTTTACCAAACTCACAAGGATTTCGTATTGGATGTCCTTAAGGATGAGGATGAGCTTAGTGAAATCGTGTTCAACGCTAAGAAGACGGGAGCTTTGATGGTAGGTGGAGGGATAAGCAAACATCATACCATATGGTGGAACCAGTTTAAAGATGGGTTGGATTACGCTGTTTACATAACCACGGCAGTCGAATGGGATGGGAGTCTGAGCGGTGCGAGAGTTGAGGAGGCTATTTCTTGGGGCAAGGTAAACAAAAAAGCAAAGTATGTCACAGTCTATGGAGATGCGACAGTTATACTACCCATGATCGTAGCAAGTCTCCTGGAGAGGCTCATATAAAGTCTATCTCCCTTTCTTCGATCTCATCTCTTATCTTCCTTCTCTCGTTCCTTGAGAGTAGATGGGGCGAATTCACACCGGTCATTATAGTAACAACTCTGATAAGATTTTCAAGATTTGGATCTATCCTCGCACCCCATATGACGTTTGCACTCTCATCTATCTCAAACGTCAACTCTCTAATGATCTCCTGAACTTCTTTAACTGTCAAATCCCTTCCACCAGATATGTGAACCAAAGCTCCAGTTGCTCCTCTCACATTGACATCCAATAGCGGATGAGAGAGACAGTTTCTAACGACATCTTTAGCCCTTTGCTGGGATTTCGATTCGCCTACAAAAAGTGCGGCGACATCACCACTCTTCATTATAGCCCTAACATCTGCAAAGTCTATGTTTACGAGAGAAGGATACATTATAGTCTCGGTTAGACCCTTTATGGTTTCTGCAATTATCTGATCCATTACACTGAAGGCATGCTCAAGAGGTAGGTTCGGATAGTACTCAAGCAGTTTGTTGTTGTCTAAAAGTATAACTGTATCACAGTGCTCTCTGAACTCCTCTAAACCCTCGTAAGCTTTTATCAACCTTGCCCTCTCGGTTGAGAATGGCATTGTAGCAACACCTATAACTATGGCATCGTTCTTCTTCGCAACCTCAGCTACAACTGGCGAAGCACCCGTTCCTGTTCCACCTCCCATCCCAACACATATAAAGACCATGTTGGCATCCGCCAAGAGCTCCTCAAACTTGTATCTCGCAGACTCTGCAGCCTTCCTACCTATCTCGGGATATCCTCCGGCACCCAAGCCCTTAGTAAGGCTCCTACCTATCAAGACCTTCTTATGAGCCTTTATCATTCTTAAATGTTGGTAGTCTGTGTTGATCGCAATAGTCTCAACACCGTTCAAACCAATACTCATCAATCTGTTTACGGTGTTGCAGCCGCTGCCACCAACACCTACAACAACTATCTTTGGAACGAAAAGACCCTCATCCTCCATCTCCTCAACCTTACTAAACTCCTGAGCTTTGGCTATAAAGGACATCATAAAACCACCTAAACGAAAGGTCTCATCTTGGCATGCTTCTCAACAAGTTCAGCCTTTTCTGCAATTAACTTTCTAATTGCATCCCTAATCGCTTCGCTAACAGAAGCGTATTCGCCTATGGTAACAAGTGCTTCAAGCATCTCGTAATGCTGATCCGTCAACCTAACAGATATCTTCTTCATTTCGGGTCACCTAAATATCTGTCCCCACTCTGGGGGACATGTAGGTGGCGAGAGTGTTTCGATCATGGTTTGTATGTCTGACAGTTGTCAGACATAGTCGGACAAACTAATATATAAATATTTTGGTCATAGGTCAGAAGTGTTTTAATAC
>CAZUUE010000143.1:0-3318 GCA_964623695.1 uncultured archaeon | reverse complement strand
TACACCAACAATTCAAAAGTTGAAAACGTTAATGTAACCAATAATGAATTTGGAATTAACCTTAGATGGTCAAACTACAACATCATTCTAAACAGTACAATTTCATACAACAGAGATTGTGGTATATACTTAGGAAATTCAAATTTCAACATCATTGAAGGAAACGACATCTCATGCATGTATTATTTTTATAATGCTGGTATAGAAGTATCTGGTTCGAGCAACACGATTACAAAAAATAATGTGCATGATAACTGGGTCGGTATAAGTGTTGTGTTATCTTGTTCAAACAACAAAATTTATCTAAATAACTTCATAAACAATCGAGTAAGTGGTTATTCATACGGTGGCAACATTTGGAACACTCCGAAACCGATAACCTATTCGTACAACAATTCAGAATTTGTAAGCTATCTTGGAAACTATTGGAGTGACTACAGTGGAAATGATACAAATGGAGACGGTATCGGAGATATACCATATCAAATTTACCAAGAGATGGATCGTTACCCCTTAATGAAACCATTTGAATATTACATTGGAATTACTACAACCACTGAAATAACTATGAATGAAACTCAATCTATGACAAAAGACTTCTTTGAAACGATTGTAGCTAAAAAGGCTGAGGTTAATACATCGGTTACCGGTGACTACAACGGAACGTTTAACTTTACAGTTAAACTCGTTACAATAGAGTCAGGATCTTTTGAAGGTAAAGGTTTTGTTAGAGGTAATTGGTCAGCCTTCATAGACGATACACCATACAGCGGTAACTTGAGCGGAGTTGTATTCAGGAAGCCAGATGACGAGAAGATACACTTAAAATGTGTAATATCGGGCGGAATGAAGGGTATTATTGAAGGCTATTTGTTTAACGAAACTGACACTTATGATAGATGCCAAGCAACATTAACAATCAGTAAAGTTGGAACTGACATAGTGTATGCTGTGGTCGATCTAAATGGAACTGTGAAATATCTAAGCAATTACAGTTATCAATCCGAACTTTATGCATTGCAAACGACAATTACAGGTAGATCATCCGGATACTACAATGGAACGTTAAACGTGATTCTAACCCATGTTAGGATTGACAACAAGACCAACCCGTACTATGGAGAGGGCTTTTCAACGATATCATACAGTTCAGATCGTGGATCTGGAAATGGGTGGGCTTACAGCAAATTGATATCAAAGAACGTATCAGAGCTAATAGGATTCTTTACAAACCCGATCAAAGGACTTATATCGGGAATATTGAACGAAAGTAGATTACCAAGAACTCTATCTATAAGCATAGAAAGAATTGACATAGGTTTAAAGCCGACGGCAATTCTCACCGTTGGGATTTGGGGACCACGTAGAGTTAGTCCTGGTGAGACCGTGTATTATAACATCGAATACAGAAATGACGGAACTAAAGACGCTGAGAATACGGTCATAGTCGTTCAGCTACCTTACGATGCAGACTACATCTCAAGCACAAATGGTGGAATATATTATGCAAAGAGACATCAGGTGTTTTGGAAGCTTGGAACTGTCAAGCGTGGTGAAGGGGGAATCTTGGGAGTTCAGGTTCGTTATCACTGGGGATTACCATCCAGTAAAGAAGAGAGTTTATTTGTCCTTTACAACACCACCAGTCCCGCTTTGCAGACCAATCTTCCAAATCCGCAAAGATATATCGAGTATCAACCCAAGAGGATAACGTATTCTGAAGTGGTGTCAAGCGATGTGCTTGATGAAGAGTTAAAGAAGGAACTAAGCAATCCAGAAGTTTACGATCTATACAACTACTCCAAGGAACTTGGATACACTTACACTAAAACTATAATAAGGATCAAGTTTAGCAATGGTTTGAGTGTTACAAGAATTTTAATGTTGAATGATAGTGATTATCCGATGTTTATCACAAATATAAATAACGAAGTTTACTTTTTGGAGCAATACCTGAATGGGTCAATTAAGTACTTTAACAGGACTGGTGGTATGGTTTACTACTATCTAAACAATACTTATGACGGATGGGGAACTTGGAATGTATCACACAGTCCAAGCATCTGGCGATGTATAGTGAATGGAATATGGGAGAACGTTCCATCATGGATGCTTTCAAGATACGCAGATCTATTAACAGGTGGCGGACGTATTGCAGCAAAAATAGCGTTGGCAATGCCAAGTTGCGGTGGTTGTTTAAAGAATCTTTTCAGTAAAGTTGAGCTTTCTATGGATTGTATAAGTTGTCTTTCGAATGGTATAAAAAGTGTTCCCATCGCTGGAGAGATTGCGGATACATTTGGTATTATTAAAGATTGTTATAATAATCCGGAATCACATGCATGCACTTCAGGTTCGATAAAGAGGGTTTGTGCCAGGGATATGGGATTTATATACTGGCTGACAGACATATTCGATGGTGTGTGGACATTGAAGTGTAACATGGGATTCTGGGTTAAGGATCATTATACACCATGCACATTTTACTGTCCGTCAAGTAAATGTGTAGACGGCAAGTGTGTATGCAAAAGTGACAGACCCACTCACACATCAACGATAGTGGTTGCGCACGATCCGAACATTAAGTATGGTCCAGAAGGATTTGTTAAGCCTGGTCAAGTGTTGAACTATAGGATTGAGTTTGAGAATGAAGGGAATGGTACAGCTTTTGGTGTTTACATTACGGATGTTTTAGATGAGGATTTAGATGACGGGACACTTCAGATAAGCCCAGTTTACGATTTGAACGGGACGGTTATAGCTCCTGAAGGGGTTTATGATCCATCGACGAGGACGATAACGTGGTATGTTGGGGAGGTAAAGCCGAAGGAAGGAGGATACGTGAACATAAGTGTTGTGGTTAGGGAAGATGCGGAGGAGGGGACACAGATAATAAACTATGCAACAGTTTACTTCCCATCGGTTCCTGAAGAGACAAGAACGAATGCAGTTGTTTCGACTGTCGATCTATCTGAGCCTAGATATATGGAAATCAATCAGAGTAAATCTGAAGTGGATTTGGATGAGTTTGTAGATGTGTATGCCAAGTGGAAGGATGGAGTTCAGATGAACTGGACATGGCTTGAGATCAATGAAAACGGGACGTGGAAGAATGTGAGCTACTTAAAGCTATGGAACGCTGAGGAGTGGAGCAACTTCTCAATCAAGGCAAATAAGGAGGGAAGGATCTGCTGGAGGATACACGCAAACGACACCGCAGGAAATGAAAACGTAACTGAAATTCATTGCTTCAATGTCACAACGGGATTGTATTTGGAGGTGAACGTGTTTGATTCAAGTGGAAGATTGATAGATGCA
>CAZUUE010000142.1:0-3328 GCA_964623695.1 uncultured archaeon | reverse complement strand
CTCGTGAGGTAAGCCCACAATTGATATCGCCTTAAAAGGACACTTCTTAACGCATATACCACAACCTACGCATAGTTCTTCCGATATTTCAGCTCTTTCCTTGACAATTACAGTATCTTCTGCACCAGTCCTGACCTTTGGACAGTATTTAACGCATTCCTTTGCGCACTTCTTCGGTTGGCATCTATCCCTATCCACCACTGCAATTCTGATCCTTGGCATCTCAAGAGATTTCCGCACTCGTTATATCAAAATTTTTAAACCCGAATTCGAACGTCTCCTATGAGAATTTTAATTGTTGTTTTGATTGCTCTCACTCTTTTTGGATGCGTTGGAGAGAAGAATGTTGTTTGAGATTTGGAGCATAAACCTGTATTTCCAGTTTCTCACTACTCTAAGTTCATAGAAGGATTTGGAGCTAATGTCGTCGAAGGTGGTGTGAAAGACATAAGGAATGCGAAGGCTTACATCTTGGCTGGGGTGACGGAGAGTTTTAATGAAGAGGAGGTTGAGGAAATTGCGAATTTCGTGGAGAGCGGTGGAAAGCTCATAATCTTGATTCACATACCTCCGAAGAATCTAAACGAATTGCTAGAGAGATTCGAAATAGACGTTTCTCAGGTTCCTTACGAAGTTTTTGAAGTTTCAGCCGTTCCTGGAATAAATAACTCAATCACAAAGGGGATCAAAGAGATATACATGAAAGGTGTTTTTCCCGTTAATGGGAACTTGTTTGTGGTCAAAAGAGAGGAGATGATATTCTTTGGGGGTATAACTGGTGTAGCGAAGATCCTGACCTCCTCCCTGCACTGAACAGTACCTTCTCCCAGCCCTAAACAGTAGTTCCGAGAGTTGGCAATTAGGCTAACCTAAATGGTTGAAAATTTTTATTTGATTTTGAAATTTTCTCTGAATTTTTATTTCAGAGTTGAATGCCAAACTTTTCCATCTACTGTGAAGGGCGAAGCTTCCTTAGCGACATTTTGTGAAGTATGGAAAGGGTGAAGTTCTAGTTTTTGGAGACGATGCTATGCTTTTGAGCAACTACATAACAAAAGCTGACAACCTTAAACTTGCAAAGAACATCGCTGAATGGGTAAATTAATAGTCAGGCGTTCAACAGGAAAGTCCAAGTTATGTACCAGCCAGCGAAAGCCATAAAGCCTATCCCAACCCAATCCTTCCCTTCAATCTTCACACCAACCTTGGGCAGTATAAACTTGTGGATGTAGATCAAAAAAACCAAGACTATTATCCCCAAAGGATCCCTCTTCCTTATATCGCCAGTTATTAAAAACGAGATAGCTCCAGCTACAACTCCAAGCAAAAGAGGAACAATCGTCTTTATCAAACCTTCCCTCTCCATCTCCATCACCTAAAAGAAGGTCTTTGAGATAGCAACATCGGTAAAGGCAAAGGCTTAAACGGTTTTCCTTTGCACTCGTTAGCGATCTTTTCGGCCAACTCATCCAAGCTCATCCTAACCTTTTTCTGCTGTTTAAGCGTTGATTCAGCTCTTATCGTCACAGTCAAAAATCCTCCCTTCACTTCCTCCTCACCTATCACAGCTATATACGGAATCCATTCCCTCGATGCATCTCTAACCTTCTTACCCAAGGTCTCATCCCTGTCATCTACATCCACCCTTATCCTACGATTCCTCATCTCCTCTGCAATCTCAACTGCTTTATACAAGTACCTTTCAGAAACGGGAATTACCCTAACCTGAGTTGGAGAAAGCCAGACTGGGAGCATTGGTAAGATACCCTTCTCAGCTTGCATGTACGCCTTCTCAAGCAAGGCGTACATACACCTTTCTATCGCACCGCTGAGGGAGCAGTGCAAGATCAAAGGTCTCCTCTTTTCACCTTTCTCGTCAACGTAGCTTATGTCGTATCTCTCAGCATTCTCAACATCTATTTGAACAGTTGAAAGGGCCGAAGCTTTGTCCAACGCATCTATGAAGTTAAACTCAAACTTTAATACAAAGTAGAAGAACCTCTGATCCCACATCTCTATCAAAATCGGCTTTTTCAAAATACTTACAAGTGAATGCACAAAATCCTTGTTTTCCTCGTAAAAGTCCCTTGTAACTCTGACAGCTGTCTCATAATCATCTGGATCCAATCCTATCTCCTTTAAAACATCCATCGCAAGCCTAAACTGATTCAAAAACTCTTGCTTAGCCTGTTCCATATCCTTAACGATCGTATGCATATCCGGCATCGTAAAGGCTCTAAGCCTTCTCAAACCTACCAATTCACCCCTCTGCTCCTTTCTAAAAGAATATCGAGTGAGCTCGTAAATTCTGAGCGGTAAGTTTTTGTACGTTATCACGGAATCGTGAGCTATCAAGAACTGTCCGAAGCATGCGGCAAATCTCAAGAAGAAATCCCTCTTGTCACCTCTTATGATGTACTGTCTCGCCGGAAACCTCTCAAGGTATCTTCGAAGCGTTGGATGACTTCTATCGTACATTATCGGTGTCTCAACCTCCATCGCACCGTACTCTATGCACTTGAGAGTTACAAACTCCTCAAGCAGACCCTTTATTAGCTTGCCCTTTGGATGATACCTCAAATGTCCAGAATCTGAAGCGGGTTCATAATCCGCTATTTCAAGCCTTCTCATGAGTTCTACATGTGGCGGTGTTCTGTCAACAGCCCTTCTCTTAGCAATCTCGTAGCTTGCAAACTTTCTAAGATTTTCGTAGCCAGTGAAATCGAATTCGTTAACTTCGACCAACTTCTTGTCCGGTGTTAGAATAAACCAGTAACTTTCGACCTTCTCCTCAGCCTTCAAAGCCTCTGTAACATCTGCCTCCTCTTTAGCCCTTATCTCCCTCGATAGCTCGCTTAAAGGATGACCCTTACAAGATATCTTAAAAGCCTTGTACCAGCCGAAGGGTGCTCTGTAAACCTCAAATTCTCTGTTAAGCTTTTCTTCAAGCTGTTTTAAAACCTTTATAGCCGTATCTGGATCTGCCAAATCGGATGAGAGATGAGCGTAAGGATACAAGACTACTCTATTTACTTTAACCTTGTTCGTTACATCCCTTATCTCCTCAACAACTTTATCTACAACAACTTCGTCTCCCCTTTCAACGGATGTAAAAACTACGAGGCACTCCTCTATTCTTTGCTTTCCACCTTCATAATCTTCGGCCATCTTCGTCTTCTCCTTCGGCTCAAATTCGATGTAATCTGAATGGATGAAAAGTAGTTTCATAGCCAGTCAAAATCAAAACAGTTTAAATGTTTTTCTTAAGCAGTGCCGGGGCCTGTCAAGATAACCACCTCCAATAATTATAGAATGCCATAAAGCTCTC
>CAZUUE010000141.1:0-3335 GCA_964623695.1 uncultured archaeon | reverse complement strand
GGATTGAGAAGTTTCTGAGTGATAAGTTTAAGATGTTATGCCCTTAACCATAATTTTAGAAACCCGAAAGCCCTTGAAAGGGTAAGATGTGGGTGTAGTCAGTCAGGATGTGCGGAATCCCGTTCTCCGCGAAAGCTCCCGAAAGGGAGAACTCCTCAAGGTGGTTGAATGTTCCTTAAACCACCTTGAGGAGAGAACGGTGTGTATATTAGGTTGATTGCAATTAACATTGCATTAACAAACGATATAAACTGTTAGATGTATCAAAAATCCCCTTCTCTCCCCCTCCCTTCTTATCTCTCTGTATGCTCTCTTGTATTCCTCCAACGAAATCATTTTCTTATTTTGATTTTATCTTACTTAAGATTTTCGAAAATCTTTCAATGCTTTCTCCTCAAAGCCTTGAATATTATCCTCCTGTCCTCTTTTGCAACCTCCCTGACACAGAACCACTTCCCCTTAACTTTTATCAGATAGGGACATCTACCCTCATATCCAAGTATGCAGAGCTGACAATCCTCAGGATAAACTCTTTTTATATTATATTTTTCAGCCAATAATTCGATGAACATCTACACCACAGAAAGGTTTATCGTATCTGCTTTTAAGCTTTGTCAATGCTAAAGAGAGAGAAGAGACTTGAGAGAAAGATTGCAATGGAAAGAATAAAGATACTCTTTAAAATGATGGACTATATGAAAGATGTAGATTACGAGCTTGCAAGGAGATACGTCGAACTCGCGAGGAAGATTTCGATGAAGTACAGGATCAAGCTACCGAAGAAGTTCAAGCTTAAGTTCTGTAAGAAGTGTCTGTATCCCTACAAGGATGGAAGGTTTAGAGTGAGAATTTCAAAGTCGAGAGTTGTTATAACCTGTCTGAACTGTGGACATCTCAGAAGGATACCTATAAGACCTGTAAAAAAAGATTTTAAAAGAAGATAAAAAATGAAAAGGTTAAAATAGTCATCTTTCCAAGATGATGGTATGTTAGATACGTTAAGGGAGAAGGCCTTGGCTTTAGCCGATGAGATAACAAAGCTTGACGAATACGCCGAATTTTTGAAGTGTGAAAGAGCTTTAAAGGAGGACGATGTCGCGCAGCAACTGTTGATGGACTTTCAACAGAAGCAACATGAATTCGTTACAAAGCAGATGAGCGGAGAATTCGATCAAGATCTTATGAACGAGCTTACAGAAATTCAGTCAAAACTGAGTGCGAGGGAAAGTGTCGTGAACTTCATAGATGCGTACAACAAACTCCTTGCAACGTTATCTGAAGTTTTAGATTTGATAGGTGAGAGGATAAGGATAAACATAGCCGAGGTCTACAGGAGATAGATTCATAGATATATATTGTTTGAACATGTAGTGTTGGCACGTATCTCTATGGGCACGATCGTTAAACTTAAATGTCACACATTAAAATATTTAATTTATATAAAAATCAATGTATTAAGACGTTCGATCCAAGTTGGAAGCCTTTGTAAATCGAGAGTCGAAGTTCGATCATGATACTTGAAGAACTTTACGATGTTCTGCTGGACAGAAGGGAGAAACCAAAAGAGGGATCTTACACGTCAAAACTACTTTACCATGAGAAGGGTATCAACAGGATACTTGAAAAGATAGGAGAGGAATGCACAGAACTGATATTGGCTGCGAAGGATGGAAAAAGATCCGAAGTTATCCATGAGACCGCAGATCTAATATACCATCTCCTGGTTTTACTTGTGAAACTTGACATAAGGATTGAGGAGATCTGGAGAGAGCTTGAGAGGAGAAGGAGATGAAGGAGTGTGTAATTTGGACTGTAAATTTGGATGCGAAGAAGAAGAGATCTGAAGGCAGAAAGATAGCTCTGAAGTACGCAATTCCGAATGTAAAGATCGAAGAGATTGTTCAGGCTTGTAAAGAGCTTGGAATACCGTTCAGGATTGAAGAAAAGAAGTATCCAAGATGTTGGTGGGAGGAGTGTGGAAGGGTAATCGTTCCGAAGTCTGAATCGAAGATAAGGATGATGGAAAGGATTGCCAAAAAGATCAAAGAGATCAGAGGCAGAAAGAAGAAATGAGGTGTATATTTTACCTTTCGGGTGAAAACGAGTGTTTGGCTAGGTTTGAAGTTTTGAACCTTTTGAAAGCTAAGGAGGTTTGCAAAGACAGACAGATAACAGTTGCAGACTTTAAAGACAACAGACTTGAGAGACTTGCACTCACGCACGAAGTTTCAAGGCATCACGTTTCATGCGATCTTAACGATTTGGAAGAAGTCTTTAAAGATCTTCCAATTGAAGGGAGCTGTTGTGTAAGAATCGTAAAGATAAGAAGGCCGGATTTAAACAGTTTGGAGCTCGAAAGATCTTTAGGGAGAATTTTATGGAAAAGGGGTTGCAAAATAGATCTAAAAAATCCAGACGTTCACGTGAGAGTTTACGTATCGAAAAGATGTCATGTTGGATTTCTCATTCATGAAACGAAGAAGAAGCAGTTTTTGGATAGGCATCCGAATAAAAGACCTTTCAAGATGCCGTGTGTAATTTTACCTAGAGTTGGAAGAGCGATGGTGAACGTAACTGCCGGAAACTTCGTTTTAGATCCGATGTGTGGGACAGGAACTTTTTTGATAGAGGCTGGATTGATGGGGCTTAGATTTGTTGGAGTTGACGCGTACGGAAAAATCGTGAGAGGTTGTGCTAAAAATCTGAAGTTTTTTGGATTACCTGCCAACGTTGTGAGGGGAGATGCGAGAGATCTACCGTTTAGGGATGAGACTTTTGACAGTGTAGTGACAGACTTTCCTTATCAGCGTTCTACGAGACTTTTCGGGGAGAATTTGGTTGAAAAGGCTTTGCAGGAGATATACAGGGTTTTAAAACCGAATGGCAGGGCTGTTTTGGTTATAAATCGTGATATTGATGATCTAATTGGAGAATTATTTAAGATAGAAGGTAAGTGTTATCAAAGGGTTCACAAGAGCTTAAGTAGGAGATTTTACGTTTGTTTGAAAGTTTAACCGTGGTTGCATCTATGTTGATCGACATTTGCACTTCATTTAAAATTTTCAGTAACGATACAAAAAACGATTTAACACTCTGTATTGTGCAATTGTTAGTAGATCAACTACAATTAACATCATTTTTTACTTAAAATTTTTCTAATTGCCAAAAGATCAAGTTTTGACTGTGGTTTAATGATACCTTTTGTAGGATCTACAAACAATACATTATTCTTAACACAAATTTTTATTTCTTTATTTAATTTTTCATATTCTATAGATTCATTATTTATAAAATCTTTAAGTAAATTTATAATATTCTCATAGGCATCTTTATCC
>CAZUUE010000140.1:0-3336 GCA_964623695.1 uncultured archaeon | reverse complement strand
TTTCTTCTATGTAACCTAACTCCTCCTCTAAACCCAATCTCTCCGTAAGAGCTTTAGCTATTTTTTGTATAGCCTCCAAGCCGAAATCTGCGATGTGTTCTCTTACGTATAATGGATAAGAAGGATCTATGCACAACTCAGGATAGAGTAAAACGACATTTTTTACACCTGAAAGTCCCCAACTAAATGGTCGAGGAATTGTTAGTTCTGATAGATTTGACAAGATTCTTATTGGAAAATTTTTCTTATAAGCCCAGTGATCGTCAAAAGCACGTTTTCTCTTATTCCTTAGCACTTCAAAAGGGTTTTTGTTGAAAAAGTCATGAAAGAAAACACAAGCCATTGTCGGCTGTTTTTGTCCTTTAAGAAGTAAATTCAAATAAATACCCTCTAAAATAGTGCTCTTGCCAGTATTGTTTTTACCGATGAATACGAGATCTGTAAAATCTTCGATCTTAACATGCTTTATACCTCTAAAGTTTTGTATTTCAAGCCATTGGAGTTTATCCATGATGAGAAGTTATGAGACGGTTTTAAAAGTTGTCGAACGTTTTCTGAAGTTAGATCTCAAGGATGGTCTTATCTTCTCAGCCCCCTTACCCTTCCTCCTCAGTCCCCTCGCCTTCCTTCCGGCTGAAGTCAGACCTCTGTAAACCCTTCCCCTCTGCTTCGCTATCTGGCTCAGTTGAGGATCACTCAGAATTGCTGGATGACTCCTGTCAATCAAGATTACCTCAAACCACTTGTATCTCCCATCTTCTCCAACCCAATACGAATTCAAAACCTCCATGTTTGGATACTTCCTATTTGCCCTCTCCTCAGCTATCCACTGCAAACTCTTCTTTGGAGTCTTTTTACTCACCATTAGATTCTTTGTCTTCCTACCCTTGTTGGGTCTCGTAGCCTTTCTTCCTCCCCTCCTAATCCTTACCCTAACAACGATCACACCCTTCTTAGCCTTGTAGCCCAAAGTCCTCGCCCTGTCCAATCTGGTCGGTCTCTCTATCCTAACAACTGCTGGCTCCCTCCTCCACCTCTGCAATCTTTCCCACATCAACCGGCCGACTATGCCTTCCCAAGGTCTCTTCCACATCTCTCTTATGTACGAATACACCGAAGATGCCATCTTTGTAGAATTTCAACATGGATTAATAAACGTTGCCTCAACTTTAGTTAATGTTTGTTGCTAAGAGGAACGAGGATAGATGCAAACGTTGTGGGATATGTGAAGAGATCGTAGCATGCCCTGCTGGTAAGGTTTGCAGTGACGGTTGCGTGGGTTGCGGTGCATGCTACTTGGCATGTCCAAACGAAGCTATAATCCTTGAGGAAGAGCCGAGAGAAGAGCTCATCACGATTGAAGTGAACGGTGAGAAGTTTCATGTTCCAGAAAGGATCACCGTCAGAAAGGCATTGGAGCTAATCGGATACAGAATATCCAAGTTCCCAGAAGAGGGTGACTTGTTCGTTCCGTGCGAAGTTGGAGGTTGTTGGAGCTGCGCAGTCATGGTTAATGGAGAGCTAAGACCAAGTTGTGTCACGGCAGTTAAAGAGGGTATGGAGATCAAAACTGAATTCGAGTTTGAGCCTAGAAGAATAGTCCACGGTTGGACTGGGCATACTGTTGGAGGTGTTGGAACGCCGTGGTGGCTTAAGGGATTTGGATACATCGAAGTTGCAGTCTTTGCATGCGGATGCAACCTAAGGTGTCCCCAGTGTCAGAACTGGACTACGACTTACTGCGGAGTCGGAATTGCCTACACTCCGAGAGAAGCTGCTGAGATAATGACCAGGGTTAGAAGGATGTATGGAGTAGACAGAATTGCGATCTCGGGTGGTGAGAGCACACTGAACAGGAAGTGGCTGATAGATTACATAAGAGAGCTTAGGAGATTGAATCCAGATGCAAGATTGCACGTAGATACAAATGCAACGATATTAACGAAAGATTACATAGATGAGCTTGTGGATGCGGGTGTTACAGATGTGGGACCCGATGTGAAGGGTCTGAAGCTTGAGACTTTTATGAGGGTAACTGGGATAAATGATCCTTACCTTGCGGAGAGATACCTAAAAACAAACTGGAAGGCTGTTAAACATCTGATAGACTTAAGAGACAGGATCTTTGTTGGTATAGGCATACCTTACAACAGAGAACTTATATCGATGGATGAGGTCGTGAAGATAGGTGAGAAGATATGCGAATGGGATTCGGAAGTTCAAGTGTGCGTTTTGGACTATAGAGCTGAATTTAGAAGTAAAATCGTTAGACCGAGTTACGAAGAGATGTTGAAAGTTTGGAAAGCTTTGAAGGATCTCGGTCTCAAAACTGTGATATGTCAAACAGTTAGGGGATACATAGGCCCCTAAACCTCAACAACCGCGTACCCTTCCTTAGGTGCCATTAGCCAGTCCGCAACGAAACTCATGACACTCTCATACTTCCTCAATCTGTGATCTCCGTTCTTTACCTCCAGGAAGAACTTTCTTCCGCCAGCGGTTTCGTAAAGTTTTCTACTACTCTCAAACGGCACAATATCATCTCTATCTCCGTGAACAATTAAAATAGGACATCTTATCCTGTTTATCCACTTCAAAGGTGCAAACTCATCCATATCTTTTTTAAACTTTTCATAAAACTCTTCAAACTTACAATTGACCTTGATCGATCCCCTCTCTACACCGCTCTCGTAAGCAGACCTTATCAAATCCTCTTTTATAACCTCGAAGCAACACGGAACGGCAAGTAAGACCAGAGATCTAACAACCCTCAATCTTGAAACGTATGTGGCCGGGACACCTCCCAAGCTAAAAGCTACGATTTGAACAGATTTGAAATTTTCAACGATCTCAATAAGATCTTTTATCCAATTTTCAACGCTAAAGAATCCTTTGCTGTACCCTGTTCCAGAGAAGTCAAATATAACTGAGTTCAAACCTCTCTCAGCAAAGAACTCCGCAAGCTCGTCGTATCCCTTTGCAATGACCGGAAGTGGCTCGTAAGGTAAGCCGTGACATACAACAACTACGTTTTCAGCGTACACCCTAACGAAGTTTCTTCCTATAGTCGTGTCAAAGAACATGAAGTTCGTATTGTGAAATGAATTTAATGTTTTGCGAATCTTTTTCGAATGTTTCTTTACCTTAACTTTCTCCAAGTTACTGCCAATTCATGTCGACAGTCCGTTTAGTCTGAAATTGCCCTTATAGACGGTATTTGTACGATGTAGTACTCAGTGTGAGTAGTACCGTGTCGTAAAACCGCCATTACTAAATTTAGCTATTGTTCTGAGCAAAACTATTTATACCAAAAATAACAGACCAGCTGCATGGGCA
>CAZUUE010000139.1:0-3356 GCA_964623695.1 uncultured archaeon | reverse complement strand
GTTTTATATTTTCACACGGTCAGTATTTAAAAATATATCTCGATAATCATCTAATTTTCAACAGAGCAAACTTTAGTCGTTAACGAATTGAACGAGCCTGCATCCATCAATCCAAGACACCCTTAACGCTCACCACATCTTCACCCGTGATTTCTTTAGCCTGCTTAAATGCCAAGGCAAGAGACTTAAAGCAAGCTTCAACCTTGTGGTGGCTGTTAAATCCCCTAACGTTCATGTGAACGTTCATTCCCGAATTTCTACAGAGTGTGTCAAAGAAGTGAACGTAATTCTCGTCGATATCACCATCAATAACAAAGTATCCCCTACCACTCAAATCCAACCCACAAACGGCCAAAGAATCGTCCATAGGAACTATTGCGTATCCAAACCTTCTTAAACCTCTCTTGTCACCCAAAGCCCTTAAAATTGCCATCCCCAATGCTATCGCCGTGTCCTCAATTACATGATGGATGTCGTCTCCAAACGCTCTAAGCCTCAGATTGATTCCAGAGTGCTTCGCGAAGGTTTCGAGCATGTGCTTAAAGAATCCATCTTCCGTCTCTATATTATATCCTTGCGAATCCAGATCTATCTCAACGTATATATCAACCTCCATCGTCTTTCTCCTAAAGATCGCTTTCCTCAAAACCTTCATTCCTCTTCACCGAGCAGATCTTCAAGTTTTACCTTACCCAAATACAGAGCAGATCCTATCACAACTCCAACGGCTCCACACATCTTCACAGCTCTGACATCTTTAACGTCACTAATGCCTCCAGCAACGTAAACTGGCAAGCTCGTTTTCTCTACGATCTCCGAGATCTTATCTATCTCAACACCCGACATCAACCCTTCAACGTCGACATTTGTGTAAAGAAGAGAAACTTCACAGTCCTCATAGATCTTTGCAAGTTTGATTGGCTCGATTTCAGTTTTCCTCATCCAACCTTCAACGACAACCTTTCCCTTTTTTGAATCTACCGCTATCATGACCCTCCCAGGATTTTCCCTTGCAAATCTCTTTACGGCATCGACATCCTTAACGGCCAAAGTCCCAAGTATGACCCTATCTACACCAGCATTTAAAAGTCTTTCAGCAACTGCAAGATCTCTTATGCCTCCTCCAACTTGAATTTCCGCAAGTTTTGCCATTTCAAATATAAGCCTCTCGTGAACGAGCTTACCCTCAAAAGCACCATCCAAATCTATCACGTGCAAGACCCTTGCTCCCTTCCTGACCCACATCTTTGCAACCTCTAACGGATCATCGATCTCAGAGATGACTCGATCTCTCCTACCTTGAACCAACTGGACAGCCTTTCTATCCTTTAAATCCACGGCAGGTATAACCCTAAACACAATCGATTTTTAAGATCGAAGCTTTTAACCTTTTTGAAGTAGCTCCAATATCTCAGCCAACTTGATTATGTCACTCCTTGAAACTATCCCAACAAGTCTCTCATCCTCAACGACTGGCAACCTTCCAATCCTCTTCTCCATCATCAGTCTCAAAGCTTCGAAGACTTCTGTGTCAGGTTTAACAGTGACAACATTTCTACTCATGACGTTTGCAACGAGTTCGCCTTCACGTGCATTCATAATGTCCTTCAAAGTGACGATTCCAATCACCCTATCGTCTTCGACGACCGGATAACCGAGATGTTTGTGTTTGAGCATGAGATCTATGACTTCTCTAACGGTCGTATCTGGTGTGACGTATATGGGATTTGGCGTCATGACATCCACAACCTTATACTTTGCAAGCAGACCTTCAAGCGTCACAGCCTTCTCCTCTTCAACAGCTCCGATGTATATGAAGAGGGCTATGAACGTGAGCCAGATGTTTGTGAATAAACCCGTTATACCCATAATTACAGCCAGAACCTTTCCAACGTTTGAAGATATCCTCGTAGCCTTGACATATCCATAACGTTTTGAAAGTAAACTTCTCAGAACTCTCCCACCATCCATTGGAAATGCAGGAATCAAATTGAAAACGGCCAGAATCAGGTTGAAGTATCCAAAGAGTTTGAAGATTCTTAGAGGTACAAGCATGAAGGATGATAAAGATAAACTTGCCAGAGGACCTGCGATCGCTATGATGAACTCCTTCTTCGGTTCCTTTGGTAACTTCTCAATCATCGCAACTCCTCCGAATATGAAGAGTACAATCTCTTTAACCCTCGCTCCAAATCTCCTTGCAACCAAGGAATGAGAGATTTCGTGCACGAGAACAGCCACAAATATCGATATTGTCATGATTGAAGAATATACAATCCTTATTGGATCTTTCAAATCCGAGAAGCCGTAAGGTGGCTTGTTCAGATAGAAGAAGTATACCATTATCACAAGTATCACTGCCAAGCTCACGTGAACCTTAACGTCTATTCCAAAGATCTTGCATATCTTCAACGAGTAGGTCATGTCTAAAGTAGTTACGCTTATATATAGATCTTGTCAGTCAGATCGTGTGCAAAGATTTGAGCGTCCTTGAGTCTGAATGGAGAAAGAGAATCCTACCAGTTGAACCTCTGATCGAGAAGATCGAGATTCTTAAGGATAGAGAGATCGCATTTGACATCGGAGCGGGGACAGGGTACTTCACGGTTCATCTTGCGAAGATGTTTAAAAGGGTTTATGCGGTTGAAGTGAATCCAGAAGCTGTTAAGATTTTAGCTAATAAAGGCGTCGAAAACATCGGCATAATACTCTCCGAAAAACCGCCAGAGATAGATTTCGAAGTGGATTTCGTGCTGTTTGCAGATTCTCTACATGAAATAGAAGACAGAGAAGGTTATGTGGAATGGGTAAAGAGACATGCGAAAGCTTTTGCCGTCATAGACTGGAAACGTAACGAATGCACAGATATCGGCCCACCTTTAAAGCACAGAATAGACGAAGACGAAGTGATCGGGCTTTTTAAAGATGCCTTCGAGTTAGAGCGTATAGACGCTTACAAATGTCACTTCTTCGTGTTCGGTGTTAGAATCTGAAAATGACACAATAGGGTATGAAAATCGGGAACGTTAATGGTTAAAAACATGAAAGCCCTGAGAGACGCTTTACCAGTGATGTTTGGATACATCTCCGTTTCGATTGCCTTTGGAATCATAGCGAAGGACTTAATTGGTCTTAACGCAGTCCTAATGTCCGCTTTGGTGTTTGCAGGAGCATCGCAGTTCATAGCACTTCAAATGCTCATGAACAAAGCAAACTGGTATCTCATAGTTCTAACGACTTTTTTCGTAAACTTGAGGCACATACTCATGAGCACGTACCTTTCGAGATTTTACAGTGATGTAAGTGTTGTCAAGAGATCTCTCGTATCCTTTGGAATAACCGATGAAACTTTCGCC
>CAZUUE010000138.1:0-3364 GCA_964623695.1 uncultured archaeon | reverse complement strand
TATTTCCTCCTCTCCGAAGCCATATCACACTTAATATATTCCACCAGCTTCGTTATTCACACCGTCAGTATTGTAAAACCGCCCAAAACGATTATGGCACAAGATCAGATATTTGTCATGGGTTGTTGATGGATGCGTTAATTTGATCGATCCATCCAGTTATAATAGATTATTATTATAATAATATTAAATTGTTCCCCTTTTGTCGTTGCATCAAAATTTTTATTTGATCCAAATTAATTTGATGCATGGTTGTTGTGATGGGTGTTGGACAAACGAAGTTTGGTTCGCATCCAGACAAAACCTTACCAGAACTCTTTGCTCAAGCATTCTTTGAAGCCTTTGATTCATCGAACATAGAGCTTAGAGATATAGAAGCTTTATACATAGGAAATTTTGTCGGTGAAATTACAGATGGTTCGGCAAATCTTGGTGGGTTTGTAGCGGATGAAATAGGGTTAAGGGGTATTCCTGCCATGAGATACGAATCAGCATGCTGCTCTTCTGCTGTGGCATTCAAGGAAGCTTACCTTGCAATCAAACATGGAATGTACGACTGTGTCGTGGTCGGTGGAGTTGAAAAGCTAAAGTCTGCTGGAACTGCAATTGGGACGAGAGCTTTGGCAACAGCTGTGGATGGTGCGTACGAGATAAATGTTGGATTGACTTTTCCAGGTGTGTTCGCATTGGTAACGAGACTGTATTCTGAAACATACGGAATACCTCTCGATAAGCTTAGAGAGATGATTGCACACGTTTCAATTAAAAATCACAGATACGGTGCCAAAAATCCGAAAGCACAGTTCTACAAGAAACTTGAAAATCTGAAGGTTGAAGATGTATTGAATTCGAAGATGATATGTTCCCCATTGACTTTGCTGGACTGCTGTCCAATGAC
The DNA here is from genome assembly GCA_964623695.1 of uncultured archaeon. Lineage (GTDB taxonomy): Archaea > Halobacteriota > Archaeoglobi > Archaeoglobales > Archaeoglobaceae > Archaeoglobus_B. The sequence goes on along the minus strand of CAZUUE010000138.1, from coordinate 2,466 downwards.
AGACGGTGCATCGGCTGTGATTTTGGCGAGTGACGATTTTGCAAAGGATAGGATAGATGAACCGATATACGTCAGAGGTGTCGGTCAGAGTTCTGCTGGAAGCCTATTTAGACAGAAGAGGGATATAGTTAAAGCTTTACCAAGGAGACTTTCGTCTCAAAGGGCTTACAAGATGGCAAAACTTGAGCCAAAGGATATAGATGTTGCATTCATTCACGATTGCTTCACAATTGCGGAAATAGTTGCACTTGAGGCTTTGGGGTTCTTTGAGTATGGAGAATGCGCAAGTGCTACCGTTGAAGGTTTGACTGATGTCGGTGGAAAGGTTGCTGTGAACGTTGATGGTGGTCTGATTGGAAAGGGGCATCCGGTTGGAGCGACTGGGACTGCTCAGATATATTCGGCCGTCAAGATCTTAAGAAATGAACTTGACTTCGTCAAAGTCGATGCTGAAAATGTGATTACAGATACGCTTGGTGGAGACTTTGGGACGATAGTTAACGTTATTTTGAGCGTTCACAGGGGGTGATCTTATGTTTAAGGAGTTCTTTGAGGAACTTTTAAACGGAACTTTGATAGGGTTAAAATGCTTGGAGTGTGGTGAGATAGTTTGTCCTCCAAAATCGACGTGCGACAGATGTGGAGGTAGAAGGTTTGAGAAAACAGTTTTATCTGGATACGGTAAGGTTGTAAGCTATACAGTAACATACGTTGCTCCGATGGGATATGAAGATGAAACACCTTACACGGTTGCACTGGTCGAGCTTGATGAGGGACCTTGGATCGTTGGAAGGTTGAAAGTTGATGCCGAGACTGCTGATAAGGAAAACCTAATCGGTAAGAGGGTAAAGATCTATGCGGAGGAGTTTAAGAGTGAGATATTCTATCCGAACAAGGAGAAGAGGATAGTTCCCGTGTTTGAAATTGTCGAATGACAAATTTAACTATGAAACCTTCAGTTATCAGAGTGAATTTCAAACACGGTTACGTTCAATCTTTCAACGCACAATTTAAAAGTGATATGAACTGTCGTAACGATGTATGAAATCCAAGCGTGAAGTTAGGGAATGCGTCTGGAAAGCTATAAAACCGTACTCAAAATTCCCTCCGCCGTATGGAAGGATTCCAAATTTCTTTGGAGCTGAAAGAGCTTGTGAAAGGATAAGGGAGCTTGAGGAATATAAAAACGCTGAAGTTGTCTTCTCCGCCCCAGATTCTCCACTTAAGAGATTGAGAGAGATCGTTCTGGAAGACAAAAAAATTTTACTTGCAGTAAAACCAAGAATGAAAGGTTTTCTATTGGTGAGGAGAGGGAAGGCTGGGAAGATTGGGGAGATGATTAGATACGGTGAGGAGATAGATTTGGAAAGAGCAAATCTGAAAGTTGACATCTTTGTCCAAGGTTGTGTCGCTGTTGATAAGAGGGGAAACAGAATCGGAAAGGGGAGTGGATTTGGAGATAGGGAATACAAAATCTTGAAGGATAAGGGTTTGCTGTCTGAGGACTGTATCTATGTAGTGGTGGCCCATCCAATTCAGATATTTGAAGATTTCAGTCATCTGATGGACGAACACGATGTTAAAGTTAACATCATACTTACACCTGAAAAAATCATAAGAATCTCTGATAAGTCTTGATGTGTCGGGATGCCATCCTGAACCACTGCGTTCGAGCTGCGTAACTGTAAACCTCTGTCATGTAAGCCAAAGCGTAGTCGTAGTTGTCTATCAACCACCTTATCTTTTCAGCCAAAGATCTGGGATCGTTCGGTGGAACAGTTAATCGGGGTGCATGCTGATAGAACTCTATCAGTCTTGGAACTCTCGTCCCAATTATCGGCTTTAGGCTACCCATCGACAGGTGAAGGATTCCACTGACGGAATAAGATCTCTTATCCTTATAAGGTAGAACTATCGCGTTCGCCAGTGCTACTGTCTTCAATATCTCATCACTTGAAAGGTATCTCTCAATTAAAATCGTTTTAAATTCTGAGTTCTCTAAAATTTTAACGATCTCTTCATCTTTAGGTTCACCCGCAATGATCAGTGTGAACTTTAAATCTCTCAATGATCTTAAAGCGTCAAGTAAAACGTCTATGCCCTTATCCTTCCTTAAAAATCCTGGAACGGTTAATATGTAACCTTCAAATTCGCATTCGATCTTTAGACTCTCACAGAGTTCATCTCTGGTCATGCAGAGGTAAGGATTTATAAGCGTCCCGTGGGGAATCCTGTGAACCTTCGAGTGATCAATTCCCTGTATCTGCAGTTCGAACTCCTGAAGCGGACTGTGAACTATCACGAAGTCCAATTCGTTTAGCCAAGATTGAAACTTTAAAGTTTCGTCTGCTCTGGGTGAGAAGGGATGATCTACAGTATGCATCGTGATTCCAACGGCCTTGGCCAGAGATTCTTCCTTGGCTGTTAGTAGAGCGTCTATGAGTTCACGATTACAACCGTATATAC
>CAZUUE010000137.1:0-3385 GCA_964623695.1 uncultured archaeon | reverse complement strand
GTGTCATTAGATCGTTGGGGCAGATGTATTCACATGCAGTTCTCTCCAAAGCCTTACACCCGTCACACTTCTCTGGATCTACATAACTTGGCATTCAACCCACCTCCCCCAACGTCATAACTCACAAAAATTTAAAAAATTTACTATTTGTTTCACTCGATTTCTGGCGGTGGTATGTATTCTGACTCCTTCGTAGCAGCCTCTTGAATCTCCGAAAGTCTATCGAGAACCTTGTCGATCACATCCAAGGACTTTGCCTTTGCGATCTCCTCAAACAATGCCCTCTTAAAGGCTACGGGAAGGTCTTCTAAGAATCCTCTTGAATCTATTCTAGCTCTATCGAATGCATCGAGTATCTGCTTTGCCTTGTCGTCTGGAACCTCGACTACGAGCATCTTAAGTTGCCCTCCAAAGAGCTCTTGAACTTTCTCTTCAAGTGGTGTACCCTTTATCTGAGCCAACCTACTTTCATCCAGGATTACACCTATGTAGTAAACCATAAGATCACCCCTTTGGAATCTCCATTGGTGGTAAATCAACCTCAAGCTCTCTGTTCTTAGTTTCTAAGTACTTAGCATTCACAAACGGATATCCAAAGACCTTCCACCACTTCACTATCACCTTGTAAACCTCAGGTCTGAATATGACCTTTGGTGGGAATATACCTTCAGCAACCATACCTCTTATGAAAGAACCGCTGAACTTCTGCTTCTCCTTCACGTGGCCACAAGTCTCACTGTAGGCTATCTCACCACACTTTGGACAGTACCAGAACTCAGCCATGTTCTGTGGTAGTATCTTCAATCCGTAATCTACTTCGTTTGGTGGTGCGTCGAATCCAAAGCTTGGAATTCCCTCCCTCCAGAGTATCTGGGTTGCATACATGTCGTAGTAGTCACCGACAGCAGCATGATCTCTTCCGAACATGTGGTGCGTACAACCGAGATTCTGTCTGATTATCCCATGCAAGAGTGACTCTATCGGATTTCCATACCTCATGTCCCAAAGCGTGAACGTTACCATGTGCCTCTCGGGCTTTATGTATCCGTACTTGTTAACGGCTTCGTGTCCCTCTAAGATCGCTTCATCTGGGTAGTCTCCCCTTCTCTTCGCACCTATGATGGCATTTACAAGTATTCCGTGACAGGGCTCTATGTCACCTGTGTAAGCTGCGGTCTTCATGAGCATCTCGTGTCCGACGTGTGGAACGTTTCTTGTTTGATGAGCTATGACTGTCCTCCACTTCTTTACGTTCTTTATCACAGATCTACATTCGATTGGCGGGAACCAGAATCTATCGTAAGGTTCCTTAAACTTTGGTGGATTCACTATCGTCCATTTTCCGGCTATTATGTTCGGATTCATGCATCTGTATATCAACCATCCAGGATGCTTCTCATCAAACGGAACCCTAACAACTTCTGGATTCTTTTCTGGAGTTCCAAAAGTTCTATTTGCAACATCCTCTGGATCTATCCTGTATATCTCTTCGATGTCCATGACTGCAAAAGGCTGTCCTTTGAGTTTCAGAAGCAACCTGTCACCCTCCTTAACACCCAGAGCTTTTAGATCCTCATCACTTATGTCAAAGAGAATCGGATACGGGAATATCCATTCACTCAAAAGCCTTCTCTCTTTCAAAACCCTCTCAAGCTCCTCACGAACCATGGAACCCTCAACTGGACTGAAGAAACCGTAGCAGACTGACATTATCTCCCTGTAAACGTGTCTTATTGGGACACCCCTGGGATCATAGGTCGGTTTTAACTCGTATTCAACTGCACCAGCAGCCATCTTTTCAGCAAAATCTCTCTTCTCTACAACTCTATAGACAATTTCTCCGCCATGTGGCGGAGGCATCTTAATCAGTGCCATCACATCACCTCCTCCTTAACTCCGTACCCAATGCCGTTTTTGACGGCAACATATATAAATTTTTCTATTTTTTGTTATGTCTATCTTTAACAATCTTAAGATATAAGCGTTTCGAAATTAATCAAATCTGATCTGTTTCAATCCCTTCAATTCATAAAAATCAAAACCTCTATGAAAGTTTTCTTCATCGATCTTGTAGCAATTCCCGGTCTCTTTTAGCATTTCCAAATTAAAAAATCTCCATTCAAAACCTTTTATCTTCAAGGCTATCAGTGGTTTTGCACCGAAAATTTTAGAGAACCTCTTGAGATTTTCCACTTCACTTTTAGATATGTATAACGGTAACTTCGATCTCATCTTAACTTCAATGGCCAAATAGCTCTTACCATTCCCAGCAATCACATCTGGACACGGATAACTCATTGAACCGCTTGAGGGACTTCTAACAGCTGCAAATCCAATCTCCCAAAGCTTATTTAAAAGATCTCTTTCAAATCTCTCTCCTTTTGCCTTCATGGTTCAACCATCGTTCCTATACCTTCTCTCGTAAATATTTCAAGGAGAATTGAGTGTTCCTTACCCTCAATTATATGAGCCCTTTCGACACCGTTCTTTAAAGCCATCAAAACGGCTTCAACCTTCGGAAGCATACCTTCACTAAATATTCCAGATCTCATCATATCTTCAAGCTCATTTAATCTAATCCTTGAAATCAAAGATCTCCTATCTTTTGGATCTCTCAAGATACCGGGAACATCTGTCAATATTATCAACTTCTTAGCCTTTATTGCAGATGCTATGTGCCCAGCGACGACATCGGCGTTTACGTTATAGATGTTGCCATGTAAATCCGATGCAACTGGTGAGACCACTGGTATGAATCCATTATCTATTAAGATCTTTAATATCTTTGGATTTACGTGCTCAGTCTCACCTACAAAGCCTAAATCTATTATCTCCTCCAAATCACCCCTCTTCCTTTTTATGAGCTTTTTCTTTGCGACTATCAAAAGTCCATCCTTACAACTTATACCTACAGCCTTGCCACCATGCTTTATGAACATGGAAACTATCTTTGAATTTATCTTACCATCAAGAACCATCTCAACTATCTCCATAGTTTCTTCATCTGTAACTCTTAACCCATCTATGAACTTGGGCTTTATTCCAAACTTACTCATCTTTTCACTTATCTCAGGTCCTCCTCCATGAACGACTATAGGCTTTATACCGACGTAGTAAAGGAGTAAAACGTCTTTAACGATACTTTCTAAGACTCTGTCACTTACCATTGCCTTTCCACCGATCTTTATTACCATATAAGAGTTATAAAATTCCCTTATATATGGTAAGGCCTCAATTAGAACGTTTACCTTTTCCATGAACCAAGTTTACGATCTCGTTTTTAATTTTACGATTGCGATGTCAGCTAATTAGGCATCCACTTAGAAGAAGGATTTAAAATCAGAATATAATATTAGCTAAATTTGTTCATTTAATTATGAACAAT
>CAZUUE010000136.1:0-3399 GCA_964623695.1 uncultured archaeon | reverse complement strand
AGCATGTTTTGGTATGATTATATAATAAATGCTTTTCGTTCACACCGTCAGTTTAGATAGAAATTCGAAAACCAAGTTCATCAATTCATCCTTACTCAATGCAATCTGTCCTGCTCCCTGAGCTATCTCCCTCCTTCCACCGCCACCTCCCTTTATACGCCTACCAATTTCTTTCATCAAATCCCTTGCATCTACACTCTCAACTCCGCTAAAAGCTACTATCTTCACCTTTCCTTCAGTGTTCATTAAAACACCAACTATCTCATGTTTCACAAGCTCCTCAGCGATCTTAATCATCTCACCCATGTCCGCGCCAATTACCTCACAGACGACCTTTATCGAGTCGAACTCCTCAGCGTTCTCAAGTAACTTCTCAGCCTTAACCTTAGCCAATTCTCTTCTAAGTCTTTCAATTTCCTTACCTCTTTCTTTCCATTCCTCAAAGAACCTCTCAACAGTTTTCGGTAGCTTCGACGGTTCAACTCTTAAGATTGCACTTGCATCCCTTAGAATACTCTCAACATCCTGAACGTACTCTAAAGCTGACTCTCCAGCCGTAAATTCAAATCTGATCACACCATCCTGAATCGACTCAACCCTAACTATCTTAAAGAAGCCTATCTCTCCCGTTGATGAGCAGTGAGTTCCACCGCACGCTTGAACATCTTCACCAACTCTAACAACCCTTATCTCCTTACCAGGTGGAACTCCGCCCTGGTAAAGTCTAAATCCGTACATCCTTTCAGCCTTTATACGGTCGATCCATTCCCACGTTATGGGTTTATTTGCGACTATCTCAGAGTTCACAAATTTTTCAATTTTTCTTATCTCTTCTTCAGATGGTTTCTTGTAATGCGTAACGTCCAATCGAGCTTTGTTAAACTCTTTCTTGGCTCCAGCCTGCCAGATGTGATTACCGTAAATTGAACGTAAGGCATGAAGCAAGAGATGTGTTGCGGAGTGGTGTCTCATGTGTCTCAATCTTCTTTCAGCATCGATTACACATCTAACCTCACCGAAACTGACACTTCCATCAACCACGTGATAAACAACTCCATCCTCTTCCTGAACATCCAAAACCCTGATCCTCTTTCCATTTACAATGAGAAATCCTCTATCACAATCCTGACCTCCCGACTCTGGATAAAAGGCCGTCCTGTCAAGGACAACTTTGTCACCTTCAACACCTATGACCCTTGCAGTGAACTCGAAGAGCTTGGGATTTTCGTAATACAGCTTCTTTGTCTTGGGATATTTCCCCTTTAAAACTCTCTCCTTAACCTTCCTCTCAGCCTTAATGTGTCTGTTCGCAAGCTCAGCATAGAAATCCTTCGGCATCTCAACTTCAACATCTCTCTGTCTCGCAATTCTTACGGCTATCTCCGGAGGGACACCATGTGAGTCGTAGAACTCAATCAAATCTCTTTTTTCTATTTTCTTCTTTTTTAGTATCCTTCTCTCAACCAAACTCATACCTCTCTGAACTGTAGCTCTGTATCTCTTCCTCTCAAGCTCCAATATCTCTTGAACCGTTTCAAGAGGAACCTCAAATCTAAACTTCAAAATCTTTTCATGTAACTCCACCAAGTCAAACAAATCTAAGCTAAGCTCAATCTCCTCGGCAAGCCTTAAACTCCTTCTGATCATCAACCTTGCCAAGTAGCCAGCTCCTGCGTTTGAAGGAACCAATCCATCCCCAAGCATGAAGAGAATAGCCCTTGTATGGTCTGCTAAGGTATAGACCTTCTCCATTGGCATTAAAACACTTTCAAGCTCGTTTAATTCTATACCAAGCTTACAAGCCAACTCCTGTCTTAGTTTTAACAGCTTTTCTCCACTCAGTTCGCCCATAACTCCAGCCAACTTCGAGCTTTCCGCTATTATCCTTTCAACCTCTTTATCCTTCTTCGGAACGTTGCTGTTTTCAATTATCTTATCCACAACCTGCGGAAATATGGCATCGTAAACCGTTGGTGTGCCTTTGGATGCCCAAACAAACCTCTCCAAGCCGTAACCAGTGTCGACTATGTAGTTGTCCATCTTTCTGTAGCGAGAACCCTTGACAACGATATCACCATTTGGATCTTCCTCTAAATTCATGAAAACCAAGGTGGCAAGTTCTATTCCGCCAACGATGGCTTCTAAGCAAGGTCCAGCGTTACCACCACCAGCCCAAGGCTCTTCTTTGTAAACGATGTCTTCAAGCTTCACGCCCAGCTCCTGCAAAAGTTCCGTGCAGTATTGAACTGTCTCGTTCTTCCAATAAACCTCTTTATCAGGATAGTTAAACGCATGATGAGCCATCATCTCGAAAAGAGTTAAATGCCTTCCAGTTCTTCCAACCGAATCCAAGTCATCCATTCTTATGCATGGCTGTGAGATTGTGAGGGGATTTGCTGGTGGTGGAGCTACGCCAGAAGTTACAAATGGCTGGAAGTCTGCAATTGATGCGATTGTTAGGTATATATCGTCTCTCCACCTTGCAACTACGGGATACCTTTCAATTCTTTTGTGGCCTCTTTTCTCGAAAAAGCTGAGATAGAATTCTCTCATTTCATCTAAATCGAAGGATCTTTTGAAAACGGGATTGCCTATAAACTTATAGCTGTCACAAGGTGGATCTCCACAGATCGTTCGATCTTCATCAACAGTCCAGAAGTACTTGCCACACAACGGACATTTCTTTCTAACAAATCCATTCTTCTTGAGGAACGTGATGTCAAGGTATTCTTTTTCGAGCATAGAACTTAAAACGACTAAGGCAATTTGAACTTTTTGATTAAGATTGCATGTGAAAAAGAATTAGTGTAGAATTACCGTTTTCTAAATTGAATTTAAGATTTATAAGATTTTAATCTTTTTAGCTCTCTTAAGTACTTTAAAATCTCTGAAATAACGTATCTCCAATGTTCTGTTGAAAATTGAACTGCTGATAAACATCAGTTTATAAGTTAATTCGACAATTACCGTTACAGTATTCATAAATCCAATATAGCCTCGTAGACAATTTTCAACAGAGCAACTTTCTCTTAAAAAATTTCTGAAAGTTGGTTACCTCTTCTTAGAGGTCTAAACCATACCATACTTATATACCTCTCTCAGCTCCGGTCTTAAACGCTTTATAATTTCCCGTTCAACCTCCTTGTTTGCCTCTGCAATCCCAGATAAGCACCATCCAATCTTCCACAAATCTTCTTCCTCGTTTATCTTTGACGATAAAAGCTGGACGTCTATCCCTTCAGCAATCTTAAAAGCAACCTCCTCGTTTGCCTCTGCAATCCAGAATAAGCACGATCCAATCTTCTCCAAATCTCTTTCCTCGTTTATTGCTCTTCCGATTAAGTCAACAAAATCCTTGCTTTCAACCAATTTTTTCAAAATTGTTTTTCCTCCCTTCTT
>CAZUUE010000135.1:0-3419 GCA_964623695.1 uncultured archaeon | reverse complement strand
AATTGCCAAAAACTTGAACTTTGTCATCTACTGTTTAGGGCGGGGAGGATGTCAACTAAGATAATTCTTAATTCCTTCATCAATCATGTAGCTAGTATACAGTATTTAGAGTTTTCTTTAAAAACTAAAAAACTCAGTTTTCTGAGATATGGCTCAATTTTCAATGGAGTAATTTTCTTTTAACTTATCCAAAAACCTCCTATCGTAATCTATGATGTATTCCAAAGCCTTCATGGCAAGCTTGAGCTTGAATTCATCATTCACACCCCTCCCGATTCTCTCAAGGACAGATTTGTAATCCCTGGGATCGCAGACGACGAGGACATCTTTGTACATCTTAACACCAGCTCTCAGGACTGCAACGCCACCTACATCCATCTCATCCTCGTACAGGTTTACGACCACGATTTTGAAGAATCCATCGTATATCCTCTTAAAAACCTCCGGATGCAAGGTCTTTATGTGCTTACTTTCTGTCATCCCTGTTATTTCGGACAGCCTCCTCACATCCAATCCGTGACTTCTCAAGAACCTTGCAGTCCCTTCTGTTGCGTATATCTCGTATCCGAGATCTATCAAACCCCTCACGAATTCGAGCAGTCCATCCTTCCTCCAAACCGAAATCAGTGCGTTCATGACGATGGTATTTTATACATGTTTATTTTAAGCTTACATGTGGAGTTCGTTCATCATCCACTGATAAAGGAGGGGACGATAGAGAGGAGGACTTATCAGATCGCGATAACTGCGACTGCTCTCATGAAGAACACCCTAGTCGTTCTACCAACAGGACTTGGTAAGACTGTCATATCTCTCCTCGTGGTCGCTTCAAGGTTACACAACAGAGAGGGAAAGGCTCTCTTCTTGGCACCGACGAAGCCGCTGGTAGAACAGCATGCAAACTTCTTCAGAAGGAATTTAAAGATTCCGAGCGATCAGATAGTATCTCTTAGCGGTGAGGTTCCACCGGACAAGAGACTTCAGCTTTGGAACAAGGCAAAAATCATTGTTTCTACGCCGCAAGTGATCGAGAACGATCTAATATCTGGAAGGATATCGCTTGAGGATGTCGTTCACGTGACGTTCGACGAAGCCCACAGGGCTGTCGGAAACTACTCTTACGTCTTCATAGCAAGGGTCTACGTTGAACAGGCTAAGGATCCGCTCATACTTGCAATGACTGCTTCACCTGGAAGCGATATGGAAAGGATAGAAGAGGTCATAAGGAACCTTTACATCGAGGAGGTTGAGGTTAGGACTGAATGGGATGACGATGTAAAACCTTACGTACATGAAAAGAGGATAGAATGGATAAGGGTGGAAATGCCGAAAGAGTTGAAGGAGGTTGTAAAGATCCTCAAAGAGTGCATAGAGCTTAGGCTGATGAGGCTTGAGGGTTTGGGTGTCAAGGCAAGAGATTTGAGTAAGAAGGAACTGCTGGCTTTACAGGAAGCTTTACAGAGTGAAGCTTACGATAGCGGTGATCAGAGGTTGTTTGAAGCTCTATCAGTTCTGGCCGAAATTCTAAAGATTCAGCACGCGATCGAACTTATCGAGACCCAGGGGTTGGATGCGTTGAAGCATTACTTGAGGAGGATGATCGTTGAAGCAAGATCGAGGGGTGGAAGTAAAGCTTCAAAGAGCGTAGTTTCGGATCCAAATTTTAAAAAAGCTGTCGTTAAAGCTTTGAAGTGCGAAGTTGAGCATCCGAAGCTTGAAAAACTTAAGGACATCGTCCTTGGCCAATTGAAGAGCAATCCGAGCTCAAGGATAATGGTCTTCACGAACTTCAGAGATTCCGCTGAAGTTATCACGAGAGAGCTTCGGGGGATGGGAATTGAGGCTGTGAGGTTTGTCGGGCAGGCAGATAGGGAGAACGACAGGGGTTTGAGGCAGAGGGAACAGGTTGAGATAGTTGAGAGGTTTAAAAAGGGAGAAATAAAGGTTCTTGTTGCAACTTCCGTTGGTGAGGAGGGATTGGACATTCCAGAGGTTGATCTTGTAGTTTTCTATGAAGCTATACCTTCCGAGATAAGATCTATTCAGAGGAAGGGGAGAACTGGTAGGAAGAGGGAAGGTAGGATAGTTGTTCTGGTCACAAAAGAGACGAGAGACGAAGCATACTATTACATAAGTTTGAAGAAGGAGAAAGCGATGTTTGACAGACTTAAGAAACTCAAATACGTCCTCAAAGGATATCAGACGACTCTCGATTCAGGTGTCAAGGATGTGGTCGTCTATGTTGATTCGAGGGAGATTAGATCGGACGTTGTAAAGAGACTTTACAGTAAAGCTCACGTTAAGGTCGGTAATTTGAATGCGGATTACGTCGTCAGCGACAGGGTTGCGATTGAGAGGAAGACAGTCGACGACTTTGTTGAGAGCGTGATAGACAAGAGGTTGTTCGATCAGTTGATTGAACTCAAGAAGAACTACGCTAAACCGATCTTGATAGTTGAAGGGGATGGAATTTACAGAAGGTTGAATCCAAACTCCATCAGAGGTGTACTGGCAACGATAATAGTTGACTTCGGAATACCCATGATATTCACGAGAGATCCGGAAGAGACTGCGGAGTTCATAATAAGCTTGGCGAGAAGGGAACAGTTTGCAAGGGAAAGAGAAGTTTCACCACATTATGGAAAGACGAAGATGACGTTAAAGGAACAGATGGAATACGTCGTTTCATCGATCTCAGATGTGGGTCCAGTCATTGCGAGGAACCTGCTCGAACACTTCCAAACAATTGAGAACATAGCGAAGGCAAATGTAGATGATCTTGTGAAGGTACCCAAGGTTGGTAAGAAGATAGCTGAAAGGATCGTTAAAATAATGAAGACACCTTACAGAGAAGCCGACAGGTTCGAATTTCCATAAATCTTTCCGATTTTTGTCGTGAGATTTGTATCAACTATGGAACCAAAGGAACCCTCGAATAATCTTCAAGTTCCATAACCTTCTCCCAGACCTTTAAGCATTTGCAATCTAAATCGAATACCGAGGTATCCTGGTAGAGTGAAAAATCCCTCACAGCCCTTAAAACCTTCTTGTCACACCTCCCACAGTTGTGCGGTCCTCTGGAACTACCTGCTCCAACAGGATCTGAGATTATCTCGATCTTTGATTTCTTCAAAACTTCAACGACACTCCAAAGCCAAGGTGGCCTGTACAGCTTTCTTCTCCAGAGTTCCTCCAAGTAAGTTCCAGACTGAACGTTAGTTGGGTTGAGAGAAACTATGTCGACGAGTCCCTTGACATCATCTATCGACTTCAAAGCATCGCGAACAGCTTCACCTTCGGACAGGAAAGGCGGTTTTAAGAGAAGGTAAACCTTAACCCTAAAACCCTTCGATCTTAGAAACCTCGCAGACCTAACAAAATCCTCAAATTTAAATCCCTTGTTTATACAGTGCTCCCTC
>CAZUUE010000134.1:0-3423 GCA_964623695.1 uncultured archaeon | reverse complement strand
CGGGTCGCGGGCTCGACAGGCCCGCATGATAGGCCGGGCTACACCACCCGGGCTTGATCGAATTGTCGACAAGATGTTTTTAAAACTTTTGGAAAGGATTAAATACGTCCTTTAAAGCTATATCTTAAGGTGTTTAAGTGTGTTCAATATGATTGGAAAGACATTTACGAGCTTTGCAGAGAGCTCGTAAAGAAAATAAAGGATTCTGGATTTAAACCAGATGTGATAGTGGCGATTGCAAGAGGAGGATGGATTCCTGCAAGGATTTTAGCAGATTTTCTCCTTGTTAAGGAGCTTTACAGTGTCAAGGCTGAGCATTGGGGTATCGTTGCAACTGTAACTGGAAGAGCGAGGATAACACAACCTTTGACTGTTGATTTGAGTGGTAAGAGAGTTCTGGTTGTCGATGACGTTGCAGATACTGGTGAAACGATTGAAATCGTTGCAAAACACGTTATGGAAAAGAATGCGAGAGAGGTTAAAACGGCGGTGATTGACTTCAAGCACACATCCAAGTTCGTCCCAGATTACTATGCGAGAGAGATGGAGAGATGGAAATGGATAGTTTATCCTTGGAGCATCTACGAAGATACGAAGGATCTCATATCTAAGTTGAAGTGTGATCCAAATCCAAAGGAGATTGTAAAGAGATTGGCTGATGAATTCGAGTTTTACGTCGATGAATCTGTGGTTGAGGAAGTCTTAAAAAGTCTTGATTAGTCCTCACTTAAAGGGTCAGCTGCTGGTCATGTCAACGTTTAACGCAATTTTGATTTAGTTCATGTCAGCATTACGAAGTTTAGTGGTCAATCACTGTGCATACTTCGGTTGCAACGTTAATGAAGGGCATCTTGACATAGTAATAAAGATAAAATAATAATAATAAAATAAAAAAATTGTCAAAATTAGCCAATCAGACTACCGTTCGGAGTGAAGCTTGGATATATTTTGTCAAATCTTTAAATAACACAACCGAATTTGATCATGCAAATCGATGAATTAAGGAAGTTGATAGATGTCGCATCTGGCAGAAGGAAAGCGGATTTGGTTGTAAAATATGCCGAGATTATAAACGTCCTAACAGAGGAGTTCATAAAAGCTGACATAGCGATTTGTGGAGATAAGATTGCTGGAATTGGAAGTTACGATGGAATCAAGGAGATAGATGCAAACGGGTTGTACGCTGTCCCCGGCTTGATCGACGGACATACACATTTGGAGATGTCGATGCTCAGCGTTACGGAATTTGCTCGATTGGTTGTGCCAAAGGGGACTACAAGCGTCATTGCCGATCCACATGAGATTGCAAATGTTTTGGGCAAGGATGGAATTAGGGTTCTAATAGAAGAGGCCAATACCACTCCTCTTAAGGTCTTCTTTGAAGTTCCATCTTGCGTCCCCTCTTCCCCCCTCGAAAGATCTGGAGCAATTATAACTGCTGAAGACGTTGCAGAGATTTTGGAATGGGATGACGTGATAGGGTTGGCTGAAGTCATGAACTATCCCGGTGTAATAAATGGGGATGAGGAGGTTTTGAAGAAGATTGAAGTGGCTAAGCAGAAGGGAAAGATCGTTGATGGGCATTGTCCAATGCTTAGTGGCAAGGATTTAAACGCCTACATATCTGTAGGCATAGGCTCAGATCACGAAAACACGAGCGAAAACGAGGCAATGGAGAAGCTTAGACTTGGTATGAGGGTTATGATCAGAGAAGGCTCGGTGGCAAGAAATCTCAAATCACTGCTCAATTTGGCTAAGAAGGGTTACAGATGGTGCATGCTTGTCACCGATGGAGATAGGACTGTTAGGGATTTAATAGAGCAAGGTTACTTGGACTACGTTTACAGGAGGGCTGTTGAAGAAGGTGTTGACCCAATAAAGGCTTTGCAGATGTGTACGATAAATCCTGCAGAGTATTTTAGAATAAACGCCGGGTTAATAGCTCCTGGTAGATTTGCCGATGTTGTTTTGCTGAGAGATCTGGAGAGATTTGAAGTTGCAAGAGTGATAGCTAGTGGTGAGCCCGTAGGAGAGATTAAGAGAACTTACAGTTATCCAGAATTCGTGAAGAGGAGTGTAAGGATCAAAAAGCCGATAACGCCGGAGGACATAAAGATCAAAGGTAAAGGCGTTGCGAGGATCATCAAGGTTATAGAGGGTGAGATAGTCACTGGAGAAGAGAGGGAATACGTTGAAGGTGTCGATGTTGAAAGGGATATTTTAAAGATCGTAGTTGTTGAGAGGCATAAGGCAACAGGAAACATCGGAAAAGCGTATATAAGGGGATTCGGGCTAAAGAAAGGTGCTATCGCCACTTCAATTGCACACGATGCGCACAACATAGTTTGTGTGGGGGTAGGCGATGAGGACATATGTAAAGCTGTAAACAGAATTGCAGAATTGCAGGGTGGGATCGTTGTGGTAGATGGTGATGTCAAGGCTGAACTGCAGTTGGACATTGCTGGTCTGATGAGTGAGGAAAGTGCTGAGGTTGTTGCGGAGAAGTTAGACAAGATTCACGAAGAGATCAAAAAGTTAGGCTGCAAGCTTAAGAGCCCAATTTTGGCGTTGTCCTTCATGGCTTTGCCAGTTATTCCAAAGCTTAAGGTTACAGATTTGGGATTGGTAGATGTTGAGGAGTTTAAGGTTGTGGATGTTTTTGTCTCTTGATTTTTTAGATTTAAACAATATATGAGTAAGATTTAAGTTAAGATCATCGATAGACCATAACATCGTCAGATATCTTAGCTATTTCAAAGATGTCCTTATCCGCTGTAATTATAGAATCTGCACTGTTAGCTATTGCAATTCCAGCTATGAGAATATCCATGACGTTAACAGACCTACCAATTGCAGAGAGCTTAGATGCAATTTCACTTGAGATAATCGGCAGATTTCAAGTCAATTATTGAACCTTGTATCAAGGACAATCTACTCTCAACCTTACACTCTTTCTAAAATCTTTAAAGAATATTCTAAAAATCTTTTCAAGAACTTTGCTATTCTTAAAAATTCCAAAATATCTACTAATGTTAAAGTCCTTCTGCTCGATTAGTCTTTCTATGACATCGCTGAAGCTTTCTCCATTCCTTTTAGGCCTTATTTATTTTCATGCTTATTAGTGTATTATACACGAAATATAAACTCTCTTTGAATAATGCTTAGATTTAAATTACCTGAGAAACTATGCTAAATAGCGATGATGACAGGGCCCCTCTGATGAGTGATGAGGGTCTTGAGTGCTGAGCTGTTGCCTCGTTTAAATTCCATTAGTAAACGATCTAAATTTTTCATCAAATGATACAAGTCTGTTAAAGAAATGGTAGGGAAATTGTAGAATAAAACTTTATGCTTGATGTTACTTAAAGAACTGACCATGTGAATCATGTAATCAAATGCCGTATTATCTCAACGGAGCAAAGA
>CAZUUE010000133.1:0-3423 GCA_964623695.1 uncultured archaeon | reverse complement strand
AATATTCGAAGATTAGGTTATTAATCCCTCTTAAATGGATTAGAGCTATGATAATTGTTCTTTTTCATCATCAGATTAAGGCAACTATAAAACTCTTCAGCGTTTTAACGTTTTACGTGTGATTTTTGGAAAATTGTTCAACAAAGCAATAGCTTCGATACTTGAAAACATTAATTTTAAATATTTGTTTTACGACAAGACGATATGATCTTCAAGCTTTTTAAAAGGGAAAGGGTTGAGGTTGAAGATTACGAGGAGCTCGACTTAAGCGAATACGAGGCCGAGATTGCCGATGAGGGTGTGACATACATAAAAGTTGCTGAGGTTACAGGTATAAACGAGATTCCAGAGATAAGGAGACACGTTTACAATGGGAACATAGTGATCGCAGACATAGCATTCATAAGACATGACAGATGGACGTATGAGAGGGTTTTAAAGGATCTAAAGCAGTTAGCCACGGATGTGAAGGGAGACATCGTTGGATTGGGTGAAGATTACATAATCGTAACCCCAACGAACGTCAGGGTTGATAGGGTAAAGATTAGAAGTAGCAAAAGTCTATGATGTGTCCGTCGTGTGGAAGAGAATTAAAGCTATCTACAACACTGTACGACACACCCTTCTTTGGAAAGGTTCTCTTAATGACGATCGTTTGTGAATGTGGCTTCAAACATTCAGATGTTATAGTGTCCGAGATGAAGGAGCCCACGAGGTTTAAGATTAAGATAAACAAAGATACACTCTACACGAAAGTTATAAGATCGACGTCTGGAACGATAAGAATTCCAGAGATCGGAGTCGAGATTGAGCCGGGTCCAGCATCTCAAGCGTTTATAACGAACTTGGAAGGCATACTGATGAGAGTATCCGAGATCGTTGAGATGGCCAAGAGGTGGAGCGACGATGAAGACAAGGCCAAGAGATGCGATGAGATACTCGACCGAATAGAGAAGACACTTGAAGGGAAAGACGAATTGACGTTGATACTGGAAGATCCCTTTGGAAACAGTTTAATACTTTCAGATTTGGCTTTTAAGGAGAGAATGAAGGAGGAAGAAGCCAGATTACTTAAGACAGGAATGATCGACATTGGAGATGGATCAAAATGAGTGATTATGATTTTTATATTGAAAAAAATATTAAAGGTGAAGATTTAAGTTTTGATGAAGCGATAAGGCTGTTTGATCTACCTTTACCGATCTTGGGAAAGATCGCTGATGAAATTAGAAGGAGGAAGTGTGGTGATCTTGTAACGTTTGTGATAGATAGAAACATAAACTACACGAACGTTTGTATATCAAGATGTAAGTTCTGCGCATTTTATGCCAGAAGTGAGGAAGATTGCTTTGTTTTAAGTAAGGAGGAGATTTTAAAGAAGGTATATGAAGCTGTCAGGCTCGGAGCAACTCAGATTTTAATGCAAGGTGGTTTAAATCCAGATTTGAATTTAGAGTGGTTCGAAGATGTCTTTAGATCTATAAAGGAGAGGTTTCCAAACGTTCACATTCATAGCTTATCAGCCCCAGAGATATTCTTTTTAGCAAAGAAAGAGGGTATGAGCATAGAGGAAGTTATAAAGAGGTTGAGAGATTCTGGTTTGGATTCTATACCGGGCGGAGGTGCCGAAATTCTCGTTGACAGAATCAGGAGGTTTATAAGTCCTAGAAAGGTTGACAGTGAAGGTTGGCTGAGGGTTATGAGAACGGCACATCGTTTAGGGTTAAAGACAACTGCGACGATGATGTTTGGGCATGTCGAAAGAGACGAAGACATAATTGAACATCTATTCAAGATAAGGGATCTACAATCCGAAACTAACGGATTCACGGCATTCATACCTTGGACTTTCCAACCAAGAAACACAGAGCTTTACGATATCGTGAAAGAACCTGCACATCCGACGAGATACCTTCAGGTTTTAGCGATCTCTCGTATCGTTCTTCACAACATAAGAAACGTGCAAGTTTCATGGCTCACGCAAGGTTTGGATGTTGCAACGTTGGGATTGATATTCGGTGCGAACGACTTTGGGGGTGTCATGCTTGAAGAAAACGTCGTTAAGGCCACTGGAAAGCCCTTCAAACCTTTAAGTGTTGAAGAGATATGTAAGATCGTTAAATCGATTGGAAGACCGGTTGCCGTGAGGGATACGTACTACAACATAATCAGATATCTATGATCGAGTTGACTCCAGCCCATCTAAGACTGATGATCGGCGTAGGCTTAAAGTCTTTAGGTTATCTTATAATCGCGGCTGGCATATTTCTAAGTTTAAAAGACAAGGCTTTGGCTTTAAAGGTCATATACGTCGGTGTATCCTTTGTGATATTTGGATGGTTTTTAATTATCAGAGCGTTGAGACTTGCGAGATCCAAGGGAAAGGCACCAAAGGTATTTGAAAGAAACGTTAAAATCTCTGCTCACGTATCTGGTGGATTCTTCGGTGCCAAGGAAGGAGACACTGTAAAGGTTGGGGGCTGTGTTATGGGTAAGTTTGGTAAGGATTGGAAACCCATGGATGGTTCTGTCTTGATAGCTTTGGATGGTGTTCCACTTGGAAAAGCCAAATTGAAAGATGGAAGATACTCCTTTCTTATACCAAACCTGAAGAAAGGTGTTTACGATGTGCACGTGAGGTTCGTCGAAGGTTGTGAGGAGAAGAGGATTAAAGTCAAGATCTTAAGTAGGGAAGAATGGAAGAGAAACGTTTTAATTGTCATTTCAACAATCTTGGCTTTTGCAACTCTAACAGAAATTATAATATCAATGTTCCTTATAAAAATATAAAAAAGTGTTATTTGGCCATCTCTACAGCCAACTTTATGTCGTCGACCTTTACAGTCTTTCTTCCGGCATGCTTGGCAACTTCGACAGCCTTCTTTGCAACAGAAACAGCATAGTCCTCCAACACTTCCCTCAACTTTTCAACAGCCTCGGCACTTACCCTCTCAGCTCCCGCCTTTCTAACCAACCTGTCTATCGGTGCCAAAGGTAACTCAGCCATTCATCTCACCTCCAATTGTCTTTTTGTCACAAGAGGTATATAAATTTTTATCTCATCAAGCATCGTTACTACATCTCTGGTTACAATCAATGGAAGATGACACAAACATCTCATGCAAGTTCAAGCAATTGATAATAAAAAAATAATGTCATGGTTTGTAAATTATTTAGAAAGCTTCAAATCCCAAAACATGATTCATATCGTATATTCCTGGCTTATCTACATTTCTTATCCATTTGATAGCTTTTATAGCACCACTTGCAAATGCTTGCCTACTCCAGGCTCTGTGTGTTATCTCAATCCTCTCACCCATGCCTATGAAGAGTGTTGTATGCTCGCCCACGACATCTCCACCCCTTATCGCAAAGACACCGATCTCATCCTTTCTTGGGCACACTCCCTCCCTACCGAAGACG
>CAZUUE010000132.1:0-3428 GCA_964623695.1 uncultured archaeon | reverse complement strand
TTATTATGGTAACATTGATTTCATCACTCTCGATCGGTTTCTTCAAGCTTTTTTATTGCTTAATCGATGATACCCACAACTTCGAATTTTAACTTCTCAATTGCTTTTGTGAGCGGATTTATAAATTTTGCCAGTTTCGTTGAAAAGTTTATGATAGCGAGTTGCCCTGTTAAAAGTTAAGCAAGCACTTTAAAACACAGTAACGACATTTAACGAAGACACTTGATGCAAAATTTAGATTAAACAGACATTTTCAACAGAGCGTATACTCATAAAAATGGTACTGGATTTTAGACATAAATTAGTATAAGTAAAGTATGTAGGAAAAATTAGCATATAGTAAAACATATATCTAAGTTAGTAAAACATTATATGGTGATCGTATGCCAGTTAGGATATCGACTAAAGGACAGATAGTTTTACCAGCGGAGTTAAGGAGGAAGTATGGGATTGAAACTGGGAGCGAAGTAGAGATTTTGGATTTCGGAGGTGAGATAGTTATCGTTCCTGTTCCTAAGACCAAGGGAAGAGGCTTTCTGAAGTTTAAGAGGAAACTTGACGAAATAATTTCCGAATATAAGAAGGAGGAGAAAGAGAGGGAGATGAAAAGATGAATTACGTCTTGGACAGCTTTGCAATTCTTGCATATCTCGGTAATGAGGAAGGAGCAGATAGGGTTGAGGAACTCATTGGCAAGGCAGAAAAAGATGAAATAAAGCTGTTCATGAATTACGTTAACCTTGGAGAAGTCTATTACATAGTTGCAAGAGAATTTGGAACTGCAAAAGCTAATGAAACTGTAACAATCGTAAAAAGGTTGCCTATTGAGTTTGTAGGAGTTAATGAAAGTTTAGCTTTGACTGCTGGAAGGATTAAAGCTATGCATAGCTTATCCTATGCAGATGCCTTCGTAGTTGCAACCGCTATCGATAAAAAAGGGATTATAGTTACGGGTGATAGAGAATTTGAAGGTGTTTATCCTAATATACTCTGGATAAGGTGAATGCTTTAAGATTATTAATTGAAGATGCTCTGTTAATTAAAATTTCAAAAAATCAAAACTCAAATCCCTCCTTAACCCACTTAGCAAAATCCTTTGCATGGTATGTGATTACAAGATCTGCACCGGCTCTCTTTATGCACGTTAGTATCTCGTAAACTGTCGATCTCTCATCCAACCAACCTTGGATGGACGAAGCCTTAACCATGGCGTATTCTCCACTTACGTTGTAAGCACACGTTGGAACTCCAAATCTCTCTTTAACCCTCCTAACTATGTCTAAATATGCTAAGGCAGGTTTGACCATGACTATATCGGCACCCTCCTTCAAGTCCAGCTCAACCTCTCTCAAGGCCTCATCGCTGTTGTGAAAGTCCATCTGATAACTCCTCCTATCACCAAACTTGTATCCGCTGTCTGCAGCTTCTCTAAACGGAGTATAGAAGTTCGATGCATACTTTGCTGAGTAACTCATTATGGCTACATCTGTAAATCCCTCCTCATCCAAAGCCGATCTTATAGCCCTAACCATACCATCCATCATTCCGGAGGGAGCAACGATATCAGCGCCAGCCTCGGCATGACTGACAGCGATCTTTCCAAGTATCGGTAGGGTTTCATCGTTTAAGATCTTACCATTCCTAACCACTCCACAGTGTCCGTGCGTAGTGTACTCACACAGACAAACATCTGTAACGATTACAACATCTGGAAAATCATCTTTAATCTTCCTAACAGCCTTCTGAATGACACCATTCTTATCAAATGCCGAGGAACCTATTTCATCCTTGTAAGATGGAATTCCAAACAGTATGAAAGTTCTCAAACCAAGATCGACGCACTCACCAACTTCTTTGGAAAGACCTTCGATTGGAATCCTGTAATAGTTTGGCATGGATCTTATCTCTTTAGGGGATGATATGTTCTCATCTACAAAAATTGGAACTATTAAATCATCTAAGCTTAAATCCACCTCCCTTACAAGCTTCCTTAACTTCTCCTTTCTTAATCTCCTCAATCTCACCGTCGGGAACAGAAGAATCACCACCAAATATAAACTCAAACAATTTTATGGCCGATAAATTGTCGTTAGATGCCAGAAGTTTTAGTCTGTTTGTCGGCGTTGCCAAGAACTTTTTGATTAGGGAGTTTGCGAAGGAGTTGAGAATATCGAGAACTGAACTGTCTAAGTTGTATTTAGCTTTTAGCTTGTGATAGGCTTCCATCACCTCCTCCCTCTTTACCTCTTCTGCCATCCTATACATCAAGCTTATCGCTCTCCTTGCCCTCAATGCTCTCAAACTTGCTTCAAGTTGTTTCAACTCTTCCTCTATTATACGCTCAGCCTTCTTCACTTCATCAAGTCTCTTTCTCAAGTTTTCATCACTTATCCTTCTCAAATCGTCTATCGTATAGATCTTTACGCCAGGAGCTTCTTCAACGTTTCTGGGGACGCCTATATCTAATATAACTTTGATTCCACTCCTTTCAATCATCTCTTTCGTTATTATAGGTTCATTCGCAGATGTGGCAGCAATCACGACATCACACGTCCCCATGAAATCTTCTATCTCCTCAAACCTTATTGCTTTGGCACCTACTTCCTCAGCCAATCTCTTCCCTCTCTCGTATGTTCTGTTCGCTATTGTTAGATCTACCTTCTTAGCTATGTTCTTTGCTATTATTGTCCCCATATTTCCAGCTCCAACCAGCAAAACCCTCTTCCCTCTTAAACCAATCTCCCTCTCTAAAAGCTCTATTCCAGCACTTGCTATCGATACGTTCCCCTTATTTATCCTCGTTAGTCTTCTAACCTTGGTTCCTACATGTATAGCCTTTCTAAACACCAAATCCAAAACTTCTCCTATACCCCCACATTTTTTACAAACGTTGTAGAAGTATCTTACCTGACCGAGTATTTGATCCTCACCAACTATCATAGACTCCAATCCGCTTGCAACTCTCAGTATATGCCTCAAACACTCTCTACCTTCATATATGTCATATATCCTCTCACAAACTCCCATTTCCTTTGCAAACTCGTACAAAAATTCTACACATCTTTTTCCAACTACGTAAACCTCAACTCTGTTACAAGTATAGAGCAAACCACACTCTTCCATACCTCCATTCAAAACTCTCTTTATTATCTCACAACAGTCTCCATGCCAAGCTTTTGCCATTTCCTCTACACTTACCTTCTTATGTGTCACTACCAAACTCGTTACTTCCATAAGGATACCTCTAATGTTTCTTAATACTTAACTTTTCCATATTTAACACTTTGGATTTGTTGAGTGTGTTTAATATACCATCTCCATTATACTAACTCTTAACAAAATTCTCAGGGCGTAGCATGCAACTCTGATAAGTAGCCTTGTTACGGCTGTTTCCACCAAAGAGCAAGGAATTTTATCACCGAACCAGT
>CAZUUE010000131.1:0-3431 GCA_964623695.1 uncultured archaeon | reverse complement strand
GGGATTCAGGGAAAAGAAGGTGTTGCAGAGGTTGGCAGAGTGGTGAGTTTGCAGATACCCTAAATATCAATCATAATCAAAATTTATCTCGATCTCCAAAATTTCGATGTTTATTGCATCTCATTTCATTTTTTGTTAGCAATACTTTAACTGAAAAACTAAAAAGAAGATCAAAAATTAATTTAAGGTAGGAAGTCTTCCGGCTTTGGAAGTTCAAGCTTCATACCCTTCCTCTTTCTAACCTCCATGATGAAGCTTTCAAGTAAAGCCTGAGGAACGTTTTCAAATCCAGCATGCTCAACGCTCCACATTGCCTTACCTGCCGTTGCAGACCTTATGTCGTTTGCAAATCCAAACATCTCCTTAACTGGAGCCTTTGCAACGACTGTAACGAGGTCTCCCTCAGTCTTCATCTCAAGTATCTGTCCCCTCCTCCCCTGAATCTCCCTAGTTACGTTTCCAAGCAAGTCCTGTGGCACCGTTATGAATACCTTTTGATAAGGTTCAAGTAGTGTTGGATTGGCTTGGAGCATGGCAGCGTATATTGCACCCTTCACGGCTGGAATGACTTGAGCTGGTCCTCTATGCACAGCATCCTCATGGAGCTTACAGTCAACGAGCTTAACCTTCAAACCCATACATGGCTCCTTCGCCAAAGGTCCAGAACTCACGGCTTCTCTGAACCCCTGAAGTATCAGTTCCATAGTCTCGTGCAGATACTGAATACCCTTAGTGACATCACAAAAGACGTTTCCTTCATAGTAATCCTGAATTCCACTTGCCTCCTCCTTGCTCAATCCAGCTTCAATCAACTTCTTCCTCAACTCCTTCTTGTCGGCCTTCCTTAGGTCTATGTTCTCCTCTCTGAAGAGCTGAATGACATCGTGAGGTAGTGGTTCAACAACGATGTAGAACTTGTTGTGTCTGTTCGGTGATTTCCCTTCAACGATCGGTGAAACCTTCGTAACAGTTTCCCTAAAGACAACTATGGGTGGAGAAGTTACAACCTCGATACCTTTTTCTCTCCTTATCTTCTCAACCTTAACCTCAAGGTGAAGTTCACCCATGCCGCTTATCAGATGCTCTCCCGTCTCTTCGTTGAGTGTGACTTGCAAGGTAGGATCCTCCTTTGCAAGTTGCCTAAGAACTTCTATTAGCTTCGGAAGATCCCTGGGATTCTTCGCCTCTATCGCCATTGTAACCACAGGCTCACTTATGTGCTTTATAGATTCGAAAGGTGTGAATTCCTCAATCGTTGAGCACGTCGAACCTGCTACGGCATCTCTGATCCCAACTACGGCAACTACGTTTCCAGCTGGAACTTCTGGGAGTTCAACCCTCCTCGGCCCCATGAAAACTCCGACGGTCTGAACCCTGTTCTTCGTCTTTCTGTCAACGACGTAAAGCTCCATTCCTGGCTTGAGTGTTCCGCTGTAAAGCCTACCAACCGCAACCTCTCCAGCGTGTGGATCAATAACTATTTTTGTGATCATCAGAGCTATCGGTCCCTTCGGATCGCATTCGACCATTGCACGACCTTCAGAGTTGTTTATATCACCCTTCCATATTACCTCTATCCTCTCCTTCTGTGCTTCAATCGGTGAAGGTAAATGCCTGATCACCATGTCCAAAACGACTCTGTGAAGAGGAGATCTCTTTGAAAGTTCTCTCCAGTTGTCCTCCTTGAGATAACTGTAAACGTCTTTGAAGCTGACACCTGTTTCCTTCATGGATGGAACGCTCACAGCCCACTTGTACAGTGCAGAACCAAACGCAACGCTACCGTCTTCAACCTTTATCATCCAATCCTTGTACTTCTCAGGCTTCATCGCCTTTATCAACTTGTTGACATCCGTTATAACCCTTATGAACCTCTCCTGCATCTGATCTGGTGTAAGCTCAAGCTCCCTTATCAACCTGTCAACCTTGTTTATGAACAAGACCGGTTTAACGTTCTCCCTCAAAGCCTGCCTTAGGACAGTTTCGGTCTGAGGCATCACACCCTCAACAGCATCCACAACCACTATTACCCCGTCAACAGCCCTCATAGCCCTCGTCACATCTCCTCCAAAGTCAACATGCCCAGGTGTGTCTATCAGGTTTATGAGATACTCCTTTCCCTTGTATTCGTGAACCATCGAAACGTTTGCAGCTTGAATCGTTATTCCCCTCTCTTTCTCCTGCTCATCAAAATCCAAATACAACTGCTGTCCCGCAAGCTCTTCACTTATCATTCCAGCTCCGGCAAGTAGGTTGTCAGATAAAGTCGTCTTTCCGTGATCTATATGGGCTACGATACCCATGTTTCTGATCCTCTCTGGCATCCACATAAGCTCCTTTATCCTGTCAATCATCTTCTTGGCTCTCACAACAATCACCTTGCAGACTTAGCTATTCTCTCAACCTCTTCCTTCTTAGATACAGCATAGCTCTTTGGATCGTTCTTCGAAGCGAGTATGATCTCCTCAGCTAAACATTCAGCTATGCTCTTTGGATTCTTAAATGCCCTCTGCCTTGCACCTTCACAGATGTTCCTTAAGGCTACATCCACACGTCTAAGTGATGACGTATCTACGGATTTTGGAACTGCAATGCCTCCGTA
Source organism: uncultured archaeon (assembly GCA_964623695.1). GTDB lineage: Archaea > Halobacteriota > Archaeoglobi > Archaeoglobales > Archaeoglobaceae > Archaeoglobus_B. The sequence continues at coordinate 829 of CAZUUE010000131.1, read as the reverse complement.
CTTAAGCCTTACAACTTCCTCTCTTGGTCCAGCGTTAATTATGGCATCAACCAAAACTTGGATCGGATTCTTCTTGGTTTTACGATGGATTATATCGAAAGCCTCTCTAACTATGTTGTAAGCCAACATCTTCTTTCCCGTATTCCTTCCCTTTCTCATAACCTTGTTTATCAATCTTTCAACTATGAAGACGTCTTGCTTTGCAAAGGGAACGTTTGCATGTCTTCCGTGAGTGTGTGGAACGAATCTTGGCTTCAAATTGATGTAGTTCTTCAAAGCAGGATCCTTCACCTTAACCTCTTCGACATCCCACTTTCCAAAGACCTTAAGCTCTTCCTTTGTAAATCCATACTTCATGCTATCACCTGATCGGTTTCTCCTTTCTACCTATCACCAACTCCTCAAGAGAAACACCGTTAACCTTGACAACCTTGTATCTAACACCTGGAATGTCTCCCATCGATCTCCCCATCCTGCCTCCAATCCCTTCAATTATAACCTCATCGTGCTCATCTATGAAGTTTATCGCACCATCTCCTGGACAAAAAGCTGTAACCTGTCTACCGTTCTTTATTAACTGAACCCTGACGCACTTCCTTATTGCAGAATTCGGTTGCCTCGCTTCGATTCCAACCTTCTCCAGAACTATACCTCTAGCCTGCGGCGAACCCTCCAAAGGATCTGCCTTCTCCTTCAAACCAAGGATCCTTCTAACAAATCTCTTGTCGCTCCACCTAAACTTCTTCCTGTTTTCGATCATCTTTCTTGCAGCGAATAATCCGTAACCCATGATCATCACTTCCAGTCCGTCCCGTTATTTAACTGTAAC
>CAZUUE010000130.1:0-3437 GCA_964623695.1 uncultured archaeon | reverse complement strand
TTTATAGTCAAGTGCATAACGATCTAAACTTAAGGTTATTGAATATGCTAATTCTACGGTTTATTTGCTACTGTTAAGTCAAATAACTGTTGAGATTAGTATAACTCTTTCCGCACAGAACTATAATCGTAGATGTAAAGTTTAAGAAATCGTCGATCTGAGTTCAATAATGTGAAATTAAACCTTTTGCTTTTGTCTTCCTTCAAGTGGATAGATGAACTTGTTGAACTTTTCGGCTAACTTCATCTTAGCTCTGAAACACGGGCAAATCTGCTATCTGAGAAGGAGAAGTGATTACGAAGGGTTATGTGATTCGTATGATCGAAAGCTTAATAGTTCGCTTTCGATACAAGCGACATGGGTAAGACAATCTCTGAGAAGATTCTAAGCGAGAAGAGCGGTATGGATGCTTACGCTGGGGATATAGTCATCGCAAGGATAGACAGGATAGCTTTACAGGATGGAACTGCGCCTCTTGCGATAAAAAGAATAGAGAAGCTCGGGTTAGATGTCAGAGACGGAAGATCAATACACTTCTTCATAGATCACGCATCTCCTCCTCCTCGCAAAGAGTTGGCAAACGATCAAAAACTAATAAGAGATTTTGCAAGGGAGATAAAGGCGGATTTGAACGATGTTGGGGATGGTGTGATCCATCAGGTTATGGTTGAGAGACACGTTTGCCCTGGAGACCTTGTAATCGGTGCAGATTCTCATACTTGCACATACGGTGCTCTGGGATGTTTTGCGACTGGTATGGGTTCGACCGATATAGCTATCTCTATGGTCTTGGGAAAAAACTGGTTCAGAGTTCCTGAAACCTTTAGGATTCAAATAGATGGGAAGATGCCGAAAGGCGTGTTTGCAAAGGATCTAATTTTATATATAATTGGAGAACTTGGTGTAGATGGTGCCACGTACAAGGCACTAGAATTTCACGGTGAAACCGTGAGAACTCTCGATATGGATTCAAGGTTGACGATCTCAAACATGGTTGTGGAGTGTGGTGCCAAGGTTGGTATGTTTGAGACGGATGAGATCACGAGGAGATTTTTGATTGAGATGGGTAGGGATTGTTTCAGAGAGATAAAACCAGATGAAGATGCAGATTACGAGAAAGAGCTGTACTTCTCATCTGAAATCGAGCCCATGGTTTCGAGACCTCACAGCGTTGACGATGTTGTCCCTGTTGGAGAAGTTGAGGGTGTGAAGGTCGATCAGGTGTTCATTGGAACATGTACGAACGGTAGAATTTCGGATATCGAAGTCGTTGCAAAGATGCTGAAGGGTAGGAGGATCAACAGAAACGTTAGATTTTTGGTCTGTCCAGCCAGTAGATACGTTTATCTCAAAGCGTTGGAGCTTGGATACTTAAAGACAATAGTAGAAGCTGGAGGGGTTGTACTTCCTCCAGGATGTGGGCCCTGTGTAGGGATACACATGGGAATACTGGCAGACGGTGAGGTTTGCATCTCAACTCAGAACAGGAACTTTAAGGGTAGGATGGGAAATCCGAATGCAGAGATATATCTCTCCTCACCAGCAACTGCAACAGCTTCAGCGATAAAGGGGGAGATAACTGATCCTAGGGAGTTTTTATGAATAAATAATTAAATCTAAAAATATATATTTTAATATTAAAATTATAGTATATAGATCTGAGTTTTGGCTTGAACTTATCTATTCGGCGGAATTACATCTGCATCGTGTAGTGACTTCTATTTCTATATCAAAATCAAAAAAAAGATGCAGAGCCAAGCAACGAAAACTTCAGACCGTTTAAACCTCTGACGATTGATGGATCGATTGTGATGACAGTGAGAGGTGACTTCAACGGAAACGGTAGGATAAACATAGAGAAATGGATTTGTTCATTAAGATGATAATATTTTTATTTAATTACATATTTAGAATTCGACTTAGCTACTAAAATTACTACTTTCCGATCTACCGTTCAAAGGAGATATTTCAAAGACTCTTCACCATCCTCAACCACCTTCCAAAAGTTCCCCTCTCTTCAAACCCAAACCCTTTGTAAAACCTTATAGCCCTGTAATTTCCAACCCCAACCCAAAGCTCAACCTTGTCCATACCTCTCTCAACGGCGTATCTTAGAGCTACGTTCATCAATGCCTTCCCAATTCCCCTTCCCTGCCATTTCGGATGAACGAAGATCTCATGGATCTCAGCAATCTCTCCCTCAAAACCGAACCAGTTGCAGTCGCATGCAACGAACCCGATCGGAACATCAACAACATACGTGTAAAATCCATCTGGATCTCTTTTGAGTAACCATCTGAAGTACCACTTTATGTCCCTTCTACTCGTGTATGCGTAATCCTCCAACCCCCTGTATGCCAATCTGTAAACCTCGATGAAGTGCTTTTCATCGTCTCTCACAACCTTACGTATCACAACGAATTTTAAGCGGTTATTTAAGATTTGACTATGAGTGTTCTATCGACGCTTAGAGAGTTGGTCGAGATTCGATCCGAATCTGGTAAAGAGGATAGAATAATAGAATATATCGTTGAGAGGTTGAAGGATTTCGATCCGTTGCTCTTTGAGAAGAACAACGTTAAGAACGTTTTGATAAATCATGATGCAGATCTCTGGATAGTAACTCACATCGACACAGTCCCAATCAAGAGAAAATTCGAGTTTGACGGTGTTTACGCTTACGGAACGGGTTGCTGTGATGCGAAGGCTAGCATCACGGCTATAATACTTGCGTTGGAAGAGATCGAAGATCTGAAGTTTGGTGTTGCTCTCCTTTCAGATGAGGAGGAGGGGGGAATGGGTTCAAAGGTCATTGCAGAAGAGTTTAAGAGTAAAAGAGCTATCGTGATGGAGCCAACGGAGCTTAAGATCGCAAACAGACACTATGGCTCTCTAGAGATAGATGTGGAGGTCTTCGGTGAATCCGCTCACGGTGCGTTTAGGGGTGTAAATGCCATAGAGAAGGCCATGGATCTTATCTCAAGTTTTAGGGGGTATGACGTTTTGATTCAGAGGATAGAAGGAGGAAGCTTCGATTACGTAGTCCCAGACAGATGCTTCGTCAGATTGGATTTCCTTATTCCCCCAGAGATCGATCTAGATGAATTCAAAAGTGAGATAATTAACAAGCTGAAGGGAACGAAGTATTCGATAGTGGAGTCGTCTAAGGGGTTCTTAAGCGGTGAGATTTGTCGTATCCTTGAGAAGGCTATCGAAAGGGCTGGATTGAACGTTGAATACACCGAAATGAGATCATGGACTGACGCTGTGAACCTAAAGGAGCAAGGATGGGATGTGGTTGTGTTCGGACCTGGAGAACTCCATCTCTGCCACACTGAAAGGGAGAGGATAAGGTTAGATGATGTTCTAAAGGCTAAGGATGTTCTAATTGCTTTAAACGATGTTTTATGAGGTTTAAAGTTTTCCACTTTCCTTTT
>CAZUUE010000129.1:0-3505 GCA_964623695.1 uncultured archaeon | reverse complement strand
GTAAATTTTAACTACTTGTTACTATCATCTTTGGGCGGAAGCCCAACATGGAAGCAAAATTTTGTAAGCTTGCCACAACCTTCGATGAAAAGATTAAAGACACACTTCAAGAAGTGTTTGGAGATGTGAAACTTGTGGATGTCATGGAGAACGAAGATCAAGTTCATCTGACATACAAAATCTCGAAGGAGATCACCAAGAATGAATTCGAGAGGTTCGTAGGGTCTCTTGGATACGATGTCGTTGAGTGGATAGTGGAGGGAGAAGATGTCGTTTTAAAGGTTAGCCTTGGAGGGAAGGAGTTTGAGGTTCATGTTACGTCTATTGGGGATCTCATAGACATCGACATCGGAACATTCAAATAATAAGCTTAAATAAAAATATATGACTAATTTATAAAAACATAATGTTACAAATTATCATCGTGCTCTTAAATACTCATTAGCGGTGCCGCAACACTACTTCACATCCCTTTGCAAAACTTTAAAAACACCTAACCTAAGAGAAGAAAAAGGATGAAAAAGTTTGATGTAGTAATAGTTGGTGCTGGACCTGGAGGTCTGTTTGCTGGATACAAGCTTGCTGGGAAGCTGAACGTTGCGATTTTTGATATGGGAAAAGAAATTGAGAAGAGGAGATGTCCTAGCAACCTATCACAGAGTTTCTGTAACAAGTGCACTCCTTGTAACATGATGTACGGTATCGGGGGGGCAGGTGGATTGTCGGATGGAAAGCTGAACTATCCAATAAACGAGTATCCTTCAAGCTTCACGGTCGGTGGTGACTTGATAGGTTTGGTCGATAAGGATTACCTAATGAAGAAGATGAAGGAGGTTGATGATATATTCTTGAAGCACGGGGCACCCAATGAGGTCTATGGAACAGACATCGAGAGGATAAACGAATTTTTGAGGAAGGCAAACTCTGCTGGAATCGAGTTCGTTCCTTTAAGGCAGAGACACGTTGGGAGTGATGAGCTACCGAACGTGATAAGGAGTATAGAAGGCTATCTTAGGGACAGTGGTGTTAAGATATACACGAGGAAGACTGTGATTGACATAAATCCAGGTGAGAGGGTTGTTAGGCTTAAGAGCGGTGAGAGGTTCTCGTACGACTATCTCATAATCGGAGTTGGAAGGGGAGGTGCCAGATGGCTTGAGAGGTGGGTCAAGAGATACAAAATAGCCGTAAACGACAAGACTAAATTCATAGATGTTGGTGTTAGGGTTGAGGTTCCTTCCTCAATAATGGATGAGATAACTTCCGTCATATACGATCCAAAGCTCAGGATAGTTACAAAGAGACACGACGACTACGTAAGGACTTTTTGCACTTGCCCAAGGGGTTGGGTAATAAGGGAAGATTACGGAGACTTCTGTTTGGTAAACGGGCATAGCAAAGCAAAGGAGAAAACGAACAATACAAACTTCGCTTTGTTGGGGCATTACGAATTTACAGAGCCTTTCGAAGAGCCAAATGAGTGGGGGAGAGATCTTGCAAGGATAACGACAAAGCTTGGAGGAGGAAATCCGATTGTTCAGAGGTTGAGGGATCTTAGATTGGGTAGGAGGAGCACGGAAAGAAGGATTGCAAGCAACAGACTCGTCCAACCAACTCTTAAGACTGCGATACCTGGAGATATAAGCTTGGCTTATCCTGGTAGGGTTATAGATGACATAATAGATGCACTTGAAGCTTTGGATAAGGTCATTCCAGGTGTTGCAGACGATTCTACACTCCTCTACGCTCCCGAGATAAAGTTCTACTCTTTGAAGCTCAAGGTTAATTGTGAGATGGAGACAAACATACCAAACGTATATGCTATCGGAGATGGAGCTGGGATAAGTAGGGGGATAGTTGGTGCTGCAGTGACCGGTTTGATCGCGGCTGAGAGCATCTTGAGGAAGGTCACGTGAAAATCCCAAACCTCAACTCCTCATCCTGAACGTAGCTCTTGTTCAACCTTAAAGCAATTTCGGCTTTTTTTAGTTCACAACCTAAGTAACCTGCATGATCCAATCTTGAAACCAATCCCAACTTTATCACAGTGTCCAGAATCTCTTTGGCTTTCCTCCCAACTATTACCCCCTTCTCATGTCCACAGAATATCCTTTCGCTGTCTATCCAAATCTTAAATTCTCCCATGGGATCCCTAACGAATTCACAACTCTCAGCCACGATAACGTCTTTGACTTCTCTGTCAATCCTTTCAATCCTCTTCTCCTTAAAAACGAGTAGATCAAACCCCAGATCCTTTGGAGGGGTTTTTTTAAGCTTTGAAACCTTTGCCATGTAGCTTGCAATCCTAAGCTCCTTTATACAACCCTTGGTCTTATCACTCGCTTCGGTCGTAAACAGAAGCTGACAACCGATCTCCTCGGCGATGTATGTAAGGATTGCGTTTATTCCAATGGAGTCCGCATCCATAAGCTCCGTTACGTTTCCAACTCCGAAGAGGAGTGGTGTGTTATCGATCTGTCTGAATCTATGGTATCTCATGAGAGATTCAAAGACATTGGTTGGATCTAAGATCGGATCAGCGATAACCCTTTCAGTTTTCTTCTTTGCGGTATCTACGAGTTTCTTAAGTTTTTCAACATCTCTCTCAACGACGACAACTGCGACATCTCTCAAAAGTTCCAAACAATCCAAGTTTTTGTAAGACAAACTCATGACCATATCCACACCGTGCTCAAGTCCAATTTCAATTGCTCTCTTGTTGAACGTGTCTATGCTAAGAGCTTTGCAGTGATCCCTCGCAACTTTAACGAGCCTCTCGACATCCCTAAGATCGAATTCAAGAGGTATCCCAAGATCAATTACGTCTGCACCGCTCTCAATGTAATAATCTATAGTCTCGATTAGTCTGTCTCTGTCCATCCTCGTTGCATCTACGATCTCAGCTACTATCTTCATCCTACCTCCGATCTTAACATCTCCGATGTAAAAGTAACACTCATCAAGAGAATCTACAAGTCTTAAATTCTCCTTGGCTTTCTTTTCACTTAGGATCTTGCATGCTGGGATTTTATGTGACAGATCGATCTTTTCGATGTTTTTAAGTATAAGTGGAAGGTCTGATGCGTGTATAGGGCCTAATCTAACCTTAACACCCTTCTCATCCTCAAGTTCCTTCCAATTGCAGTTTGCAGTTAAGCCAGGAACCAGTATTAGATCGTAACTGCTCAGATCAATTTCCCTTAGGTGTCTCGGAGTTATGAAACTCGCAACATCTACATCAACGATGTGGACATCACAACCAAAATCCTCCGCTATCTTTCTAACTTCATCCTCCATAAGTCTACCCGTAACGAGTAGAATCTTCATCATAATCCTTAAATGTTGAAATGTTGATATTAAAAAACTGACGGTGTGAATAACGAAGCTGGTGGAATATATTGAGTGTGATACGGCTTCTGGGAGGAGGAAATATCGGCAAGGAATTTAAAAATATATTTTTGAATTTAAGTCGATTATATTCCTCGGTTTTGGATTTAAACCAATC
>CAZUUE010000128.1:0-3514 GCA_964623695.1 uncultured archaeon | reverse complement strand
ACCTATAAAAGATGAACATCAATTTTATTAAGAAAGTCTATGAAAGTGACCCTATAACATTAATATTGATGGTTATAGAGGCACATGACAAGGATTTTAAAGTATCGACACACCTTCAGATCTACTGTGAAAAGTGAGGTTTTGCAAGCAACGTTTCTATAAATAATTCAACAAATTTCTTAAATTGTTATTATGATGAAAAGTTTTTAAAGTTTGAGAATTGAAGAGAGATATGGAGATAGAGATAACAGTTCCAGAAGATAGGATAGGTGCCTTAATTGGAAGGGAGGGTGAAATTAAAAGGAAAATTGAGGAAATTACAGATTGTAAGCTTGAGGTGAGTGGTTGTGTCGTTAAGATTAAATGTAAGGATCCATACATCTTTATGAGAGTTCAGGATGTTGTTAAAGCGATCGCACACGGTCTCAATCCTGAAGTCGCCATAAAGTTGATAGAAGACGAAACTTTCACATTAAACATAATAGATCTAACTGCTTACGTTTCAGACAGGCATCTAAAGAGAGTGAAGGGTAGGATAATTGGTAGAGAGGGAGTTATGAGGAAAACAATAGAAGAGCTTTTGAACGTTCATGTCTCGGTTTACGGTAAGACCATTGCGATATTGGGAAACTTTGAAAGTGTCTCGATTGCAAGAGAAGCGATAGAGATGTTGATTGAAGGTTCCCAACATTCAACAGTCATGAGATTTTTAGAGAGAAAGAGAAGAGAAATAAAGCTATAACCATCGGTTTCTAGGACAAAATTGATCGATATCAGCAACCTTCGGTGAGGTTTCTTGTCTTTATCTCGACAAACTTAATTACCAACCACATCAAAGCCTTTAATGGAATATTCCTCTTAAAATACGTATTTACAAGCTTCTTAATCCAATAAACGTTGTGCTTTAAGCATACTCTAGCAAGTTCTGCATAAACTCCTTTCACATCCTCTCTAAACCAATCCTTATCCTTAAAGGCACCCATCGGAACGAAATACATTGGAACAATCAGACTCCTGTAGTCCCTCAGCCTCTCGATCAGGTCTATCGTCTTTATGACATCTATTTCCGTTTCATCTGGAAGTCCAACGATGATTGTAGCTGCCGGAATTATGTTGTTCTCATGCATGATCTCAAAAGCATCGATAACTATTTCAGGCCAGTCTTCAACATCGTAAGGTTTTGCCTTCGCTGGCATAATTTTCTTCGCAAGCTCTGGACTCCCAGTCTCTATTCCAACTTCGACACCTATAAAATCCTGATCGATTATTTCTACGAGTTTTCCAATCAATCCGTACTCCTCCTCAGCAAACTTCACAGAGGAAAGACTGACATGACTCCAAGCTATGTTCTTGTAATATCTCTTCACGAGCTTATGCAGCTTTATCAACTTCTCAGGATTTGGCCTTACTCCTCTCGCTCCGTAGAGCAAAACATCTTCAGAATGAATTATTCCATTGAATACTCCGTTCTCGACATTAACTTTAAGCTCTCTCTCTATCATATCGAACGTGTAATGTCTTAGTTTTCTTAATGTAACGCTGCAAAACTTGCAACGCCTTGGACAACCTCTCATGACCTCTATAAGACCGTTCACCGATGGGAACTTTATAGTTGGAATTTCATCGAGATCTGGAGAGTCTTTGGCACCGACATACACGTATCTTGGAATCTCATCGCCGTTCAAGATCTTCTCAGCTATCTCAACCACCACCTTCTCGGCTTCACCATCTATAATACAGCTTATCTTCCATCTTTCTATGAGATCTGGCTTGAACAACCATTGCCATGCTGAGGGGCCTCCAACAATTATCTTGACTCCATTCTTCCTCGCCTCAACCATCGCTCTGCTTTCCATGAATCTTCTAAAGCTTCTTGAGTTAACGGGCTCCTTCTTCGTCATTATCCACCAACCACTACTCGGGGGACAAAGAGCAAAGTAATCATGATGGCCTATCAGAATTGCCTTTGCCGATTTAACGTACCTATGTACGTGATCGGGATCTATCACGTAGGCATCAAATCCGGCATCTATTAAAGCTGATTCAATCTTCCTTAAGCCGTATGGAGCTTGATAAGGTCTTCCAAGTTTGTCAACCTTCATCTTTGGCATGCAAATCCAGTTCCAAATCCTCTCAGGTAAAGCAACGGGAGGTGCAGTAGTTAGAAATCCTACAAATTCTTTTCCGTGATGATCCGTCATCATGGATCTGTCAGTCGTTATTATAAAGTCCATCCTTTCACCATTCTCTCCTCAAGTTAAGGAATAAGCAGTAACATTTAACCACCTTGAGGAGTTCCTCTCTCCGATTTTCATCGAGAGGCATTCAGGGGGAACGGGGACTCCCCTCATCCTGAGCATGTTTAAGCAGGCAATAACATCTCTATCGTTTTCGTAACCACACATGCATTTTAACAGCCTCTGTCCATTCGGTACCAATTTTCCACCACATATCGGGCAGAGGCTTGAGGTTTTGTGAGGATTAACGTAAACGACTTGTATTCCGTTAAGCTTAGCCTTATATTCGATGAAAAACTGTAGCTTTCTGAAGTTCCAAGAGTGCAATCTACGATTTAAGTTCTTGCCTCTGTTTATGTTCTTTCGAATCCCCTTCAAATCTTCCATTATTATCCCAAATCCATGCTCTTTAGCAAAATCTACGATTATCTTAGCTATTTTATGACATAAATCATGAGTTATTTTCTTCTCTCTTCCTAAATACTTCTTCATCAGTCTTCCAGATGTTATCGGTTTATATTTCGACAACTTCTGAATCTTTTTCCTAATTTCAAAGTATGTTGTATGAATTGTTCTCAATCCATGCTCAATCCTTATAACGTGAGGGTTTGAGCTTACAGCCGTCACGTTTGACTCATTTATATCAATTGCAATCCAATCTTTCGGATTTGTCAAATCAATCTCTTTTCTGAATGGTACAATTACTTTCTCACCGTTCATCGTAATTTCTCCAACCTTTAATTTACCTTTCTTCCATTCTTCTATGAATTTTCTCTGATATTCTCCGTACTTAAGATGAACATAGGTGAACTGTCTCGGTTTAATTGATATTCTCAATCTATCTCCTTCAAACTTGACAAGTTGAGGATCAAACCTTATGAACAATTTCTTTGCTTTAGGTGGCTTATCTGATTTTGCTTCTCCCTTCCTCACCTTCTTCCTCCACGATTTGAGCATAGATGAAGCAATCTTGCATGCTGAATGGCAGAAATGAGTTGAGTAGTTCCATTTTTTCTTCCATTCCTCATAAACCAATTTTCTCAACTTAGCATACGATGTTACATCGTTCTCAATTGCTTTCTCTATGCAGAAGTTTATCATATCCCTAAAATCTTCTAACAACCCCCTTATGATTTCATTTCTCTCGTAGCTGAATGGTATTGCTAACATCACATCAACCATTATAAGGTAGTAGCCTAAATTATTTATAAAGATTTTGGTGAGTTTAAAGTTGCTTAATTTTCCTTGAATCAGAAACTGTTGCGAACCCAAACGTA
>CAZUUE010000127.1:0-3581 GCA_964623695.1 uncultured archaeon | reverse complement strand
GTTTTATTCTGCTTATGGCTTTATTATCAAACTGCATCGAGTATTTAAGCCATAAACTTGGCTTAACTTTCTATGATGTCGTCAATCTTTGCTCCGTTGAAATTTGGAAAGCTTCATTCACTTGATCACATGGTCAGTTAAAAAGCATCGATCCCAATACAAAACTTATGAGAAAGCTCAAAGTTGGAGCGGAAATCCAACAGATCAAAATCTTCTTCAAAAGATCGATCTTAACCGTTCCAACACCCTTTAAGAACCCAACTCCGGCAATTCCACCTATCATGCAGTAAGTTGTCGAGACGGGCATCCCAAGTGTCGTAAACATCCAGACACTCAAACCAGCTCCAAACTGAGCCGAAAACCCTGAGATAACATCCAAAGCTGTAATCCCCTTTACAGTTTCGACCACCCTGTGACTAAGCATCGCTGCACCCAGAAAAAGTGAAAGTGATCCAAGCATTCCAGCTTGAATTGGATTTAAAATGCCGTAATGAACGACGGCACCTATTGCAGTTGCAAGTTCATTTGCTCCAGTGTTGTATGCTAAGATCGTGGCACTTAGAATTATGAGTATTGAAATCAATCTCTCAACAAAGAACACGGAACGTCCAATTAATGCTCTTTCAAGTGTCTTGTAGATAACCATCGAAAGCATGAAAGATGCTATGGGTGATGTGATCCAAGACAACACTATTTTCGTTAGGGTGTAGATATTAACGGATAAGTTCAAAGACAACGCCGAACCAGTTAAGCTTCCGATTATCACTTGATGGCTTGAAAGGGGAAATCTATGCCAGTTTGAAATGACGATTACAGAAGTGGCAACGATTAACGATAAAGCTAAAGATTTTGCGTTCAACTCGACAAGCTCCCTTCCAACAGTTCTCATCACGCCGTAACCTTGTAAAAACAAACCGATCGTAACAAATATCAAAAGTAACGCGAGAGCTCTTTTAAACTTTAAGAGACCGCAACCGATGCTTATTCCAAACGCGTTCGAAGTATCGTTTGACCCAATACTGAACGCTATCGCTGCACATGCTAACGTCACAACGAGCTCAATCATTCACCTTAAGCTAACGTTTATCATCTGTATGATATCACCAGCATCCTCTATTAAATCAGAAACGCTTACTATATGTTCTAAAAAGCTAACAAACGTTAAAGCTTCCCAAACGTTAACATCAACTTCCTTCATCTCGGCTTTTATTATGTTCTTTATGCTGTCGATTTCTCTCTCGTAAAACCTGATCTTGGTTGTGATCTCCCTGAGATCTTCACCTTTTAAGAGTGCATCGTACGCTTTGGAAAGGTACTTACTCGCTTCAAAATTTAACTCTGCAATTTTAAGTATATCATCCTTAACGAGATCGAGGATCTTACAAGATTTCAGGTTTAGATAGTCGTAAACTGTATCTTCAAGCTTGTCAATCGCTTCATCGACAACCTCAGCAAACCTGTAGATGTTTGGTCTTAGGTAAGGTAGAAAGGCACCTTCATGTATTCTCAAGGCAATCTCCCTTCTAATTCGGTCTCCATCATCTTCGAGCTTACAGATTCCCTTTATCAGTGAAGTGTCGGAGATCTCAAATGCGAGCTTAAAAGTCTCGCATGCGTTCATTAGGATTTTAAGATGCTCTTCAATAAGATCCAAAACCTCTTTTTCGAGTTTTCCTCCGAAGAATGTCTTTTTGAAGAACATCATACCAAAGCCTTCATGATGTCCATTAGTGTAACTATTCCTGCAATCTCACCGTCCTCAACCACGAATACTCTTGCTATGTTAAACCTCTTCATGAACCTTATGACCGTCTTAAGATCTGTTCCCTTGGGAACAGTTACAATGGGTTTTGAAGCTATGTCACCAACCTTAACTTCTTCGAGCTTTATATCATTAGCGATGACCTCAAACACGACATCTCTAACGGTTATAACTCCATACGTGTCCTTTTCGTTACGTGGTTTAATCAACAAAGACCTTATACGTTTTTTTAGCATCAGATCCACGGCATCTTTAACGCTGGTGTTTGGCTCCACAAAGATCAAGTCTCTCGTCATGACATCTTCAACCTTCATAATCCCTAAACATCGAAACCATACATAAACCTTTTCATATCAATCAAAAACCATCGCTTCTTCCTCTTTAAATCTCTTGTAGGCTTTCACAATTTCTTTGCCTTCAACAAATGGTATACCCCTTTCTTCAGCGTACCTCTTTGCCTTACTCTTACTCAAAGCCTTACCAGTTTCGAAATCCAGCATCTCGCATATGGCAACTGCTGGAGCAATCCCAGACATTTCTGCAAGAGCTACGCTTAGTTCTGTTTGACCAACTCTCTCATAAACGAGCTTTTCAGATGCCCTCAATACTGCCACATGCCCCGGGCACCTGAATTCACTGCCCAGGTCGAAGTCCTTCCCCATGAGCATAACGAGATCAACGATCTCTCCAAGCCTTCTTATTGTTAGTGCTCTATCTCTGTCTGTAATTCCAGTAAAGGTATCTCTGTGATTAACCCAAATCGAAAAAGAGCTTCTTGAATCGTACTTTATGTCAAACCTTGTAAAACTCTTGAGTTCGGGTAAACTTTCGCTCGCAACCCTTAAGATGTCATGCATGAACGGTAGCTTAAGCTTCTCTGCAGCCTTTGGATGTACTGCGACACATATCAATCCTCCCCCATCCATCCTCATCATTGCGACATCCTTGGGTGTGACTGAGATTGCTGGTATTGCAATATCGGTTTCACCCTCTCTATCATCAAAATCGTAGATCAGGACGGGCTTTCCTGCTCTGAAGTTTCTCATCGCCATCTCAATCATACGATCACCTCAACCTCAATCCAATCCCCATCCTTCAAACCAAAAGCATCTCTAAGCTTAACTGGAGATATAACCTCAAGGACGTTCTTTGGATAGTGCGATCTCTGGGGGATTACTACTGCACCTTCGATTCCCATGACCTTACACTTGAATGCCTTAACGTCTCCAAATGTTCTCTCCTTCGTTTTAAATCCTTTTATGAGAATCCCTTCTTCTTCATCGAGTCTGTTTCTAAAGAACATCTGCTCTTTTGGGATCTTTATGTTCAAAGTTCCTGGATAAGGGTCGAAACCTAACATCTCCTTAAACTGTTTCCTGTAACCTTCAAGTGAGACATAATACCTTCCCTCACCCAAACCACTGAAAACTACTCCCCTTATCACTATCTCCCTCTCCTCTTCAAATATCTTCTTGTAATCTAAATATTCCCTGTATAGGATTTCTTTACCCTTCTCGGTTATCACTACAAACTGACCATCCTTTGTGAGTGTTCTTTCTATCAAACCATCCTTCTCAAGCTCTTTCAACTTTCTTGCAGCAGTTTGAACACTCTGTCCTATCTTCTCAGCCAAATCCTTCGAGCTTATCTTTAGCACATTTCTGGTTGCGTTCATCAAGGCTAAAGCCTTCAGCACGTCAAGCATCTCAATCGTGAGACGTTTCTCATAAATGATATATATTGTTTTTCATCTCATGTAAAGATTGTGGTATCCCGAAATAATTTCACTCCTCAAACAACCACCTCCCACTATACTCAA
>CAZUUE010000126.1:0-3611 GCA_964623695.1 uncultured archaeon | reverse complement strand
TTCCTGCCTATGTATTTTGTTGTTTTGTTTTAGTATAAATAGTTTTGCTCAAGACCATAATGGTAAGTAACAAGGAAATGACCATCCTATAACCCTGCACCATCTATCTCGATACTTCTACCGTCGATCTTCACGTTCTCAAGGAACTTGTTTATAACGTATGCGTTGCTTATCTGATGTTTGGTCACTTCTGTAGTTGTATAAGTTGTTTTTCCCTTTGCAACGGCTGAAAAAGGCATTATTTGATCAGCTAGATGCTTATCAAAGGTTCCTTCAGATTCAAGCTCCCTCAAAAGACCTTCGGCACACTCTCTACCAACAAGCTCTGCCCTCTTTCCCCTCTCACCCAGCGCAACGCTCCCCTTGTATCCACACCATAGGGTTATTCCCGATCCGGTTGAAATTCCGCTTCTAACCTCAACCTCTATCTCAGCGTCCGAAATCACCTCGATTGCAGAATTCCTTTGCCTCTCGGCGACGTGCCTGGGTAGGTTTTGGCAGTGACTAATCCCCCTAACATTACATTTCAACGCTTCGAAGTTCTTACCGATCAGATTTGAAGGATCTACGTTCACAATCACCTTCCCTCCACCCTCTGGATAGTAACCTCTGGCAACGACATCTATCTCAACCTTAGCTCCAAGATTCTTTAAAGCTCTCAAAGTCACGAACCTAAAGTAGTCTATGCTCGGAGACCACTTGACATCCGTTCCTCCTCTTATTTCAAACCTGCTTGGATTTTCGGCGTAGAGGGATGGTAAGAGTATCGTTTGAAGTATGAGTGTAATGCTTCCGGCTGTTCCGATATCTATCTTAAAGTTTCCACCCTTCAAGCTCCTCGGCTTAAATACAACCCTTTTGGAACCCAACTTCAAACCTTCAACATCTGCATTCGTTATGAGCTTCGCAGCTTCGATACCTTTGAGATGTTGCATGGCCAATCCTGGCTTTGGTCTGTTTGCCCTTATGTTAAAGATCTCAACAGACTCCTGAGTTACGCACGATAGAGCTATTGCAGTTCTAAGTATCTGACCTCCACCCTCACCGTAGCTACCGTCGATCTTGATCATGTGCCTTAAAACCGTGTAAGGATTAAAAAATCATACTTAACTTACTTCGTGGGGATCAAGGAACACTTGAGGGGAAAGGTTAGTAACAATGAACTCGTTAAGGTTGTTAGAGGTTTTGAGATCGTAGGTGATGTCGTGATAATAAACATACCGGATGAGATTTTGCATCTCAAAGATCTGATAGTCGATGCCATCCTAAAGAACCACAAGGTAAAGACTATACTCAGAAAGGTTGGAGAGGTTAGCGGTGATTTTAGGATTGCGAGGTATGAGGTCCTTTACGGTGGGGAAACCGAGACAATTGCAAAGGAGTTTGGATGTAGGTTTTTGGTTGATCCGACTAAGGTTTACTACTCCTCAAGACTTTCAAGCGAGAGGGAAAGAATTGCAAGGATGGTTAAGGATGGAGAGAGAGTTTTGGTGATGTTTGCAGGAGTTGGTCCGTATGCCATACTGATAGCGAAGCTATCAAAACCAAGAGAAGTTGTAGGGGTTGAACTGAATCCAAAAGCTGTGGAGTACTTCAGAAGGAACGTAAAATTGAACAAGGTTGAGCATGTGGTTAGGGTTTACGAGGGGGACGTTAGAGATGTTGTTCCAAGGCTTAAAGGTAGATTCGACAGGATAGTCATGCCAGCACCGTATTCGGCAAAGGACTTCGTCTATCTGATTGCGGATAAGATAGAAAAGGGTGGATACGTTCATTACTACACCTTTGCTGGGGAGGAGGAAGAGGAGGAACTTCCAAGTAAAGTCGGAGGTCTATTTAAAAGACATAGGATGGTCGTGGAAGTTTTGAACGTTAGGGAGTGCGGTAGCTTTGCACCCCGTGTTTACAGATATGTCATTGATTTGAAGGTCGTTGACTTCATTTGAATTATATAAATAATATTAATCATATAAAATGGCAACCCTTTTAATACCAACTGACGATTCTAAATAATGCTGAGCCATCACTGGAGCATATTGAAGGCATTGAGAAAGAATCCGGAGATACTTGTAGAATCTCAGAGAAGGAGAGGTGAGGATGTTGAGGTTGTTTACAGGGCTGTTGAGCTTGACGTTTTGTATAGAAGGCTGATGAAGGAGCTTGATGAACTTAGGCATGAGAGGAAGGTTGTTTCTCAAAGGATAAGTAAGGAGAAGAATTTTGAACTTGTTTCAAAGGCGAAGGAGATTTCAAGGGTGATAAAGGAGAAGGAGAAGGAGCTTAGGTCTGTTGAGGATGAACTCAAAAGAATTTTGCTGTCAATTCCAAACATAATACACGATAGTGTTCCAATTGGAGAGAGTGATGAGGAAAACGTTCCAATAAGGTTTTGGGGTAAATGCAAAGTTTACAAAGATCATTTGGATTTGTTTTTAAGGCAGACTGAAGGTTTTGCTGTTGATTACGAGGTTCTCGACAATCCAGTAATTGGGCATGCGGATTACGTTGAGAATTTTGGATTTGCAGATACGTTTAGAGCTGGTAAGGTTGCAGGTTCTCGATTTTACTACATGTTTGACGATCTCGTTTGGCTTGACATTGCACTGACAATGTATTCTCTAGATTTTTTGTCAAAGATTGGTTTTAAGGTTGTTATTCCCCCATACATGATGAGGGGAATTGCGTATGAGGGTGTTACAGCCTTAAGCGACTTTGAAGAGATGTTGTATAAGATTGAGGATGAAGATCTTTATCTCATCGCAACATCCGAACATCCTCTTGCAAGTATGCACATGAACGAAGTTCTGACTGAGGATGAGCTACCCTTGCTTTATGCTGGAGTTTCTCCTTGTTTCAGGAAAGAAGCTGGTGCTCACGGTAAGGATACGAAGGGAATCTTTAGGGTTCACGTCTTCAACAAGGTTGAGCAGTTCGTTTACTGCTTGCCAGAGCAAAGCTGGGATTGGCATGAAAGGTTGATTGAGAATGCTGAAAGGCTCTGGCAGGGTCTTGGAATTCCTTACAGGATTGTAAATGTCTGCTCTGGAGATTTGGGTGTTGTTGCATCGAAGAAATACGATTTGGAGGCTTGGATGCCAGCTCAGGGGAAGTTCAGGGAGATGGTTTCGTGTAGCAACTGCACGGACTGGCAGAGTTACAGGCTGAACATCAGGTATGCTGAGGAGAAGGGTGCACCAACTAAGGGTTTTGTTCACACCTTGAATTCAACAGCAATTGCTACAACGAGAGCAATAACTGCAATAATTGAAAATTTCCAGCTTGAGGATGGTAGGGTTGAGATTCCAAAGGTGCTTAGGAGGTATTTGGAGCCAATTGAGGTTGCACCAAAGGAGTGTATTGAGCCTAAGATGTGACTTGCAAGATCGTGATAAGGTGTTGAAAGCCTTGCAAAACAATTTCAGATTTTGTGAACATCGGTGAACATGATACATTTATATTTTTTTAAACTGACGGTGTGAACGAAAAGCATTTATTATATAATCATACCAAAACATGCTTATGAACTGCAAATTAGAATTAGAGAACCGTCAGACACCTATACTTAACTTGCTGTATAACCTTATGACAGAATCAATGAACGAGTTAGGTTT
>CAZUUE010000125.1:0-3618 GCA_964623695.1 uncultured archaeon | reverse complement strand
AACCGTAGAATTAGCATATTCCATAACTCCAAGTTTAGATCGTTATGCACTTGACTATAAATCCAACATAGCCTCGTAGACAATTTTCAACGGAGCATCCTACAACTATCACTGTACAAACTTATTACTCCCCTGTTCGCTTTACTAAGATTAAGATGAAAAAGTTTTAAATTTCCTAGTAAGACAACAAGATCCTATGGCAAGAACAAAAAAGGTAAAGATGACTGGGAGATTTGGAGCGAGATATGGCTTGAGAGTTAGGAGGATGGTCGTAAAGATTGAAGAGTTACAGAGACAGAGATATGTATGCAAGAAGTGCGGAAAGAAGGCCGTTAAGAGAGTTGGAACAGGAATTTGGGAATGCAAATCTTGCGGTTACAAGTTCGCCGGTGGTTGTTACGTTCCCTCAACGACGATAGCAAGATCTTTTGAGAAATCTCTCGAGGTGTGAACATGTACATCTGCCTGATATGCGGTGAAGAGGTTGATGTCGATTTGGCAAGAAACATAATACAGTGTCCAAGGTGCGGAAATAGAATCCTAATGAAGCCGAGACCTCCAGCCTTGAGAAAAGTCGTTAAGGCGATTTGAGTGATGGATATGGAGAAGGTAAAGCTTGGGATGGTCGTTTCAGAGTTCAATCGAGACATAACGTACATGATGGAAGTTCTTGCGAGGGAGCATGCAGAATTCCTGGGTGCTGAAATAACAGAGACCATAAGGGTTCCAGGTGCCTTCGACATACCTTTAGCTGTAAAGAAGATGCTTGAGAAGGGAAAGGTTGATGCTGTCGTTGCGATAGGTTGCGTTATAGAGGGAGAAACAGAACACGATGAAATAGTAGCCCAGCATGCAGCCAGAAAGATCATGGATTTAAGTGTAGAATTTGGAAAGCCAGTTACCTTGGGCGTGAGTGGACCTGGAATGGGCAGGGTAGCTGCGCAAGAGAGGGTCGATTACGCAAAGAGGGCAGTTGAGGCTGCTGTCAAGCTTGTTAAGAGATTGAGAGACTATGAGAGAAAGGACTAAGCTCATAAAACCTTCGGCAACTCTTAGAATTTCCGCATTGGCCAAGGAACTTGCAAAACAGGGAAAGCCAATAGTGAACATGAGTGCAGGAGAACCAGATTTCAATACACCCAAACACATAGTTGAATCTGCAATGAATGCTTTAAGGGAGGGTAAGCATTTCTACACACCAACCAGGGGAATTCCAGAGCTTTTGGAGGCGATTGCAGAGAAGGTCAATAGGGAAAACGGTATCCCAGCAAAACCCGAAAACGTGATAGTTACGTGTGGAGCTAAGTATGCAATATTTTTGGCTACACAGGTTCTCTTGGATGAAGGTGACGAGGTCATACTGCTCGATCCAGCATGGGTTAGCTATGAGGCAAATGTCATCATGGCTGGTGCAAAACCAGTTTGGGTTAAGCACGACGAGAGTTTCAAGGATGCACCTATCGAAGATCACATAACATCGAAAACAAAAATGATCATCATAAACACACCAAACAATCCAACGGGAGTCGTGTATTCAAAGGATTTCTTAAAGAAGGTTGCAGATTTGGCAGTGGATCATGACCTGTACGTACTTTCAGATGAGATATACGAGAAGATCGTGTACGAAGGCGAGCACATAAGCATCGCAAGTTTTAACGGTATGTTTGAGAGAACCATAACCGTGAACGGTTTCTCAAAGACTTATGCCATGACCGGATGGCGTTTGGGTTACGCCGTCGCAAGTGAAGAAATCGTAAGAGATATGAATAAGGTTCAATCACATTCAATAAGTCATCCTACATCCTTCGTCCAATACGCGGGGATCACGGCTTTGAAATGCGATCAAAGCTTCGTGGATGAGATGGTTAAGGTGTTTAAGAGGAGGAGAGACAAAGTAATCTCTGGATTGGACAAGCTTGGGATAAAGTATGTATACCCAATGGGTGCATTTTACGTATTCATGAAGGTTTGGAAGGAGTTTGCGGAGAAATTCCTAGAAAATGAGTTCGTTGCGGTTACGCCTGGAGAGGCGTTTGGTAGTTATGCCGATTGGGTCAGGGTGAGTTATGCAACCTCAGATGCTAACGTTGAAGAGTTTTTAAATAGACTTGAGAGATTCATGGAAAAATTTTAAAACTTGAACTTACATGCTAACAAATGTCAAGTTAGGTGATTCGGATGGGTGAAGTGCTGATATCAGGGGTTCCAGGAGCGGGAAAAACGATGCTTCTGCTGAAGATAATGAAAGAGTTTAAGAACGTCATATGGGTCACGACCATGAGAAGTGCAAGAGCTTTAAGGGAATTCTTGAGGAACGACGAAATTTGGATAGTGGACACGCACACGTGGGCCTATGTGAAGTTCCATCCGAAAGACATCGTTATAGGTAATCCCTTGAATCTGAACGAGGTGAACTTGGGGATAGGTAAGATCCTCGATGAGATAGATGAAAAAGCCCTCGTGATCTTGGATTCCCTTTCGGGATTACTCCTGTACCATAACCTTCAAAGGGTCGTACACTTCTTAAGGGGAGCTCTGGTGAGATTTGAGGAGAAAAACGCATCGAGTCTCTTTACACTTGTAAAGAACGCTCACGATGTTCAAACCGAAAACAGTCTTTATGCTATATTTCCGACGGTGATAGAGTTGGTGAGAGAAGAAGACATTAAGGAAAAGAGGTACGTGAGAATAATCAAGGCTTTGGAGTATCTTGAACCTACCTTTGCTGAGATGAAGATCGTCAAAGACGACGTTATACTCCCCGAGTACATAATGAACTACATACTTAAGACGCTTAAGTCCTGATCTTTAAGATTTTCTCAAATTCACTTTCAAGACCTGAAAACACGTATTCTACACCTATTGCGGCTAAGAATATCGCCATTATCCTCGCAATTATATCCGAACCACTTTTTCCCAAAATACCGATTATGGCATCGCTGTAGATGTGCGTAAACCTAACGATGAGGTAAACGAAGATTATCGCAACTAAAAGTAACACCTTCGAAATTAAATCCCATGCCTCGGCACTTAAAACGATCGAAGCCGTTATAGCTCCTGGACCTGTATAAAGTGGAAGAGCTATTGGAAATGCTGCTAAGGAATCTACATCTATGTGTTTCAATCCTCTCTTCGCATACATCTCCTTTCTCGCACTACCCAAAAGTAAATCGACAGCTATTGCAAAGAGCAGAATTCCACCTGCAACCTTGAGACTCTCTATTGAGATGTGAAAGAATTTTAAGAGATGATCTCCAACTATCGTTATGAGCAGTAAAAGTCCACATGCTATCAAAGTTGATTTCTTTGAAACTTCATCCCTCTCTTCATGACTGAATCTTTCAGTTAAAGCTATGAAGAAAGGTATGTTTCCAGGCGGATCGACTATGACAAATATCGTTGTGAACGCTGTGACGAAGTAGCTTACGTAATCCACGATCCGACTAACTTAAATGATATATCATGCTTTGTTGAAAATTGCCTACGAGGCTATATTGGATTTATAAATACTGTAACGGTAATTGTCGAATTAACTTATAAATTGATGTTTATCAGCAGTTCAATTTTATAGTCAAGTGCATAACGATCTAAACTTAAGGTTATTGAATATGCTAATTC
>CAZUUE010000124.1:2272-3646 GCA_964623695.1 uncultured archaeon | reverse complement strand
CTTAGTAAACTTTTTTAACAACCCAAAAGACCAAATTAGACATGATCACGATAAACGTTGGGAAGAAAGGAATTACGAAGGGACTGATAGAGGAGATCAATCGCACCTTAGAGAAGCATGGGAAGGTAAAGGTAAGAATGCTAAAGAACTTCAGAAACATAACGATGGGTGGTAAAGACAGGAAGGAAATTGCAAGGGAGATTTCAAAGCATGTAAATGGTAGACTTGTAGATCTGAGAGGATACGTCTTGACGTTTGAGAGGTGAAGCCATGACAACAGTTTACGACGTTCCACCAGACAGACTCATAAGGAAGGTTGCGGAAAAGTTGAGGCACATGTCTGAGTTCAATCCACCGGAATGGACGAAGTTTGTGAAGACAGGTGTTCACAAAGAGAGAGCTCCAGAACAGGAGGACTGGTGGTGGGTGAGAGTTGCATCGATATTCAGGAAGGTCTACATAAACGGACCCATTGGAATAGAGAGGCTAAGAACTGCTTACGGAGGTAGAAAGAACAGAGGAGTTAAACCTGAGAAATTTAGGAAGGGTAGCGGTTCTATAATAAGAAAGGCCCTTCAACAGCTTGAAGATGCGGGATTCGTAAAGAGGACGAAGGAGGGAAGGATTGTTACACCGAAAGGTAGATCTTTCTTAGACAAGATCGCAGATGAGATAAAGAGGGAAATTCCAGAGCTTTCTAAATATTGAGGGGGTGATGTTATGGATGAAAGGGAGCTTGAGGAGATTAGGAGAAGGAGGTTGATGGAGTTACAGAAGATGAGAGAGGAGGAGATAAAGAGGGAGCAGATGAAACAACAGATAGAACTCCAGAAAAAAGCGATACTTAGACAGATACTTGAACCAGAAGCGAGAGAGAGACTTGCAAGGGTGAAGCTAGCACATCCAGAGATTGCTGAAGCTGTCGAAAACCAACTGATCCTACTAGCTCAGAGCGGTAAGATAAGAAACAGGATAAGCGATGATGTCCTCGTTTCCATACTTAGACAGATCGCCTCAAGGAAAAGGGAAACGAGGATAATAAGGAAGTGATAATCATGGGAAAGAAGACAGTTGGAGTTAAGAGGAGATTGGCGAGGTTCTTGAAGGCGAACAGGAGACCTCCGATTTGGGTCATGATGAAGACAAACAGAAGATACACGAGAAGTCCGAAGCAGAGGCATTGGAGGAGAAAGAGGTTGAAGGTATGAAGGTCGAAGCTGAAAGGATATACACGATAAGGTTGAAGCATAGGTTGAAGAGGTATCCAAGATGGCTCAGAGCAGTTAAGGCTGTGAGATACATTCGAAGGTTTCTGAGTAGACACATGAAGGTGAGTGAAGAGAACGTCAAGATAGATCCGAGCATAAACCTGAA
>CAZUUE010000124.1:0-2172 GCA_964623695.1 uncultured archaeon | reverse complement strand
GTAACGACCATCATGGGTTCGGAGCTTGTTGGTGCTTTGGTTTGCGGGAATTCGAATGGAGCTGTCGTTAACTCGCTGGTTTCGATGAAGGAACTTGAAAAACTGAAGAAGGTAACAGAAGTTAAAACGATAGATTCGAACGTGACCTGTCTTGGAAACGTCGTGTGTGTGAACGATAAGGGTGCGATAGTTCATCCAGATGTAGATTTTGATGAGATTCTGAGTGATTTCCTTGACGTGGAAATTGAGAAGGGAACGATAGGTGGCGTGAAAACCGTTGGCATGTCTGCAGTTGTTACGAACAAGGGTGGGCTGTTAAATCCGAATGCGAGCGAATGGGAAATCAAAAAGGTGGAAGAAGTCATGGGAGTTGAGGTTGGGACAGGAACTGTCAATTTCGGAATTGAACTTGTTGGAACGGGGCTAATAGCGAATTCAAAGGGTTACATAGCGGGAAAGGATACGACCGGATTTGAGCTCGGTTTGATTGAGGAAGCGTTGGGGGTGATAGAATGAAGTTTGAGATTGAGGGTACCTTCAAGAATGGAAACGTTTGGCAGAAGTTTAGAAAAGTTGTTGAAGCGAATAACGAGAGGTTTGCAATTGAGAAGGTTTTTTCACTTTTAGGTAGCAACCACAAGGTGAAGAGAAACTTAATTAAGATAAAGTCCGTTAAAAAGTTAGAGGTGGTTTGATTGGAGAAGGAGATTGAGGAAAGATATTTGATACTTCAACAGCTTCAAAATGAAGCTGAGACAATTCAGAGGAAGATTGTTGAGCTTGAACTAATAGATTCCCAGCTTGAAAAAACCATAGAGAGTTTAGAATACTTCAAGACCCTAGATGAAGGAGTGGAGGCTCTCATGAATTTGGGTGGAGGTATATTTGCGTACGTGGATGTCAAGAGCGCGAAGAAGTTCCTTGTCGATGTTGGGGCTGGTGTTGTAATTGAAAAAGAGATTGGAGAGGCTGTCGAATTTTTAAAGAAGAAGAGGGAGAACATTCAAAAGAACGTCGCAACTCTCGAACAGATATTACAACAGATAGTTGATAGAGCCAGACAGATTCAGAAGGAGTTGACCGAGAAGGGGGAGAAGTGAATGTTTAAGTTTCTCAAAGAGAAATTGACATCATTCAAGAGGAAGATCGATGAGAAGTTTAAGGATGAACCTAAGATGGATGAATCTAGGATGAAGAAGGTAGGTTTGAAGGATAAGATAGTAACTTTGGTCAAAGACAGGGAGATACTGATTGACGAGAAGAGTGTGAACAACATTTTGGAAGATCTTGAGATAATTTTACTTGAAAGCGATGTTGCATTTGAGGTTGTTGAGGAAATATCGAGTAAGCTTAAGGAAAATCTCGTTGGAAGGAGGAGGAAGATAGGTGAAAAGTTGTCAGATATAGTCATGAACGAATTAAAAATAACGATCCTGGATATACTTGAAAAGAACTTGTTCGACTTCGATGAATTTGTAGAATCGAAGTTGAAGGAGAAAAAACCACTTAACATCATATTTGTAGGTGTGAATGGGACTGGAAAGACAACGACGATTGCAAAGGTTGCAAAAAGGTTAATGGATTTTGGATACTCGGTTGTTTTTGCCGCTGGAGACACATTCAGAGCTGGAGCGATCGAACAGTTAGAGGAGCACGGAAAACGCTTGGGTGTCAAGGTAGTGAAGCACAGACAGGGAGGAGACCCCGCTGCCGTCATATACGATGCGATAAGGCACGCTGAGAGCAAGGGAATTGACTTCGTCTTGGCAGACACGGCTGGAAGGATGCACACAAAAAAGAATCTGATAGATCAGCTTGCAAAGATAAAGAGGGTAACAAAGCCAGATTTAACGATATTTGTCGATGAGAGCATAGCCGGGAACGATGCCGTTGAAAGGGCGAGGATGTTCAACGAAGCTGTCGGTATAGATGGAACCATACTGACTAAGATAGATGCCGATCCAAAAGGCGGAACTGCTATATCAATTAGCTACGTAACAGAGAAACCCATCCTATTTTTGGGAACTGGACAGAAATACGAAGATCTGGTCAAGTTCGATTCGAATTGGTTGGTTGAGAGGATATTTGGTGGTATATAAGTAAATATCTATAATGTATGCTCTGTTGAAAATTG
The DNA here is from genome assembly GCA_964623695.1 of uncultured archaeon. Classification (GTDB taxonomy): domain Archaea; phylum Halobacteriota; class Archaeoglobi; order Archaeoglobales; family Archaeoglobaceae; genus Archaeoglobus_B. Next base: position 38 of record CAZUUE010000124.1, on the reverse strand, counting down.
TCTACGAGGCTATGTTGGATTTATAAATGCTGTAACGG
>CAZUUE010000123.1:0-3712 GCA_964623695.1 uncultured archaeon | reverse complement strand
AGAGAAAAGAAGGTTTTGCAGAGGTTGGCTGAGATGTGATTTGGTAAGGACCCTACTTTTAGATTTTTATTTCAAATTTCAAATGTGAAATGCAAGGATCTCTTAGCAAGTGTAATTGCCCGTCTGCATCTTCCAACAAGTCAGTATGCATAAACCTTTCCATAAGGTCTCTTTGTCACTGGAATGAGCTTTAAGAAGCTTTTACCTAAGATTTCATCCTCTCTTCCCTCCATTCCAAAATAGTTACAGTAATCCCTCACGACATCTTCCAAAAACTTCCAATCATTCTTTTCGATATCTACAACTCCAACTTCCTTACCGAACTGATACTTTTCTATCTTCCCACCTATGTATATCTCACCCCCATGCATTCCCGTTCCAACATAGTTACATCTGTGCCTCTCGACACCGATTCCAAGAACCACAACCCTACCACCAGCCATGTATTCACAGAGAAAATCCTGAGAAGTTTGACCTATCACTAACAGAGGAACCTTATTTATGTAACCCTTCATGTGTATGGCACATCTGTACCCAACGTAATCTCTAACAAATATCCTTCCACCTCTCATGCACATCGCGACAACGTCACCAGCCCTACCATGAACGATTATTTCTCCATCATCCATTGTATTTCCAACACAGTCTTGCGCATTCCCATAAACTATTATCTTATGCCCAGAGAGAAAAGCACCAAGATCGTTTCCTGGTGTTCCACTTATCTCAATTTCAACCTTTATCGGTTTGTTAAAGAAAAGCCTTGAAGCTATGTATCTCTGACCGCAAACGTTCTTCAAAACAATCTTTCTTGCCCCTCTCAAAACACACTCCCTCATCAGATCGTTCAACTCCTTGTGTTTCAAATCTCTCGCATCTATCTCAGCTTCTTTATCGTGAAACTTAACGTAACTCAAAAGGACATCTAAGCTCCTGACACCGTCGATGTGAGGGTCGAAGATCATTCAATCACCTCAAAATCCTTCTCCAACCCCCTTTATACCCAAAATCTTGAGCTCCCATTCCTCCAATCCAACTCCTCTCAAATGCTCCCTGTTACCCCTTAAACTCTCGATCGCATTTATACCCATTCCCCCAAGCATGTCCTTAATCTCCAGGCTCCAACCTCTTAAAAGATTTACCAAACGTTTTGAGGCGATCTTTGGATTTAAACGCTTAGCGAGGTTTTCATCCTGCGTACAAATCCCCCAAGCACATTTGCCAGTGTAACACTTCTGACACATCGTGCAACCCATCGCAATCAATGCGGCAGTTCCAATATAAACGGCATCCGCACCTAACGCGATCGCTTTGACAACATCGGCTGAGCATCTTATACCTCCACTTGCGATGATCGAGCATTTGTTCCTTATACCCTCTTCCCTCAACCTTTGATCGACAACAGCGATTGCCATCTCAATAGGTATACCTACATGATCCCTCATAACCTTTGGACTCGCTCCGGTTCCACCTCTAAATCCGTCTATCACAACCGCATCAGCACCAGCTCTGACAATTCCACTCGCAATTGCGGCAACATTGTGAACGGCTGCGATTTTAACGAAGACGGGTTTTTCATAGTTCGTAGCCTCCTTCAATGCATATATCAACATAGCCAAATCTTCTATGGAATAGATGTCGTGGTGTGGTGCGGGTGAAAGTGCATCCGTCCCTTCTGGAATCATTCTTGTTTCCGATATCTTCTTTGAAACTTTCTCACCTGGCAAATGCCCTCCAATTCCAGGTTTTGCCCCTTGTCCGATCTTTATCTCAATTGCACATGCACAGTTTAAATAATCTGGATCGACGCCAAACCTTCCACTTGCGCACTGGACTATCGCCACCTCCCCAAACTCTTCCCTCATGTCTCTCGGCAACCCACCCTCTCCAGTGCAGAACTTCGTTCCAAACTCCTTTGCAGCCATTGCCAATGAAAGAAATGCGTTGTAACTTATGGCTCCATAGCTCATTCCCGCAAACATGATCGGTGTTTCTATTACTAAGTTGGGTGATATCTCGGTTTTTATATCGAAGTCGTCGGGATCTATTTCAAGTCTGTCCGGCTTTCTTCCGATGAAAGTCCTGAGTTCCATCGGTTCTCTCAAGGGATCTATCGATGGATTGGTAACTTGAGATGCATTTAGGAGTATGTGATCGAAGTAAACTTTGTAGGGTTTATCGCTACCAGTTCCGGTCAGTATCACGCCTCCTTGCTCAGCCTGCTTTTTTATATCCAAAATTATTTCCTTTGTCCAATAGTAATTTGGCCTATACGAACCCTCATACGGTTTAACTATTAGAGCTTTATTTGGACAGTAGATGACGCATCTCTGACATCCGACACACTTCTCGTAATTTATCAGGATCTCGTTTCCATCCTCGTCCCAACTGAAAACCCCCCATGGACACTGCTTTACGCAGACTCCACATTTATTACACCTGCTTTCAATCCTTTCAACAAAGAACTCTGGTAGCAGATGAGACTTCATTTCACAACCCTCTTCAACGCTCCCCTGTCAAGTCTGCCTATTACAGGTTCTCCTCCATGTGGAGTCCAAACTCTATCTGGATTACACACAGCCCTTATTGCAGATTCTTCAGATGATAAGAAAAGTAAATCCCCCCTTTCACCAGCTGTTAAAGGTCTCAGTCTTATCCTATCAGTCAAACCGAACATCTCACCGTGATGAGCAACTATGACAGTCCAAGGTCCATTCACGAGCAGTGGTGCGTAAGTCATCCTAAGTATTGTATAGAATCTCTTGAGCTTTTCATTCATCCTGTCTATCTGATCCCACATTGGCGGAGCCAGTATCTTTGCCACTATCTCTATCGGATAACCTAATTTCCTCATAAGCAGATCGAATATGTAAGCCATGACTTCGGTGTCAGTCATCAGTGTGCAGTGGTATCCGAACATCTCAAGGTAACGCTTGTTTGTGCCGTAAGATGAGATTTCACCGTTGTGAACTACGCTCCAATCGAGTATACAAAATGGATGCGCCCCACCCCACCATCCTGGTGTGTTTGTCGGAAATCTGCTGTGTCCAAGCCAGATGTATCCCTTGTACTCTTCAATCATGAAGTATTCGGCAATGTCCCACGGAAATCCCGTTCCCTTAAACACGCCCATGTTCTTTCCAGATGAGATTACGTAGGCACCATCGATTTTCGTGTTTATCTCCATGACCTTCTTAACAACGTAATCGTCGTCATTTAGCTTCTTATCCTGTCCCTTCTTCTGAGTCGCGACGAAGTATCGCCAAAAAAGAGGGGGATTTACGACTTCGACCTCATCGTTAACTGGGATCTCTTCATCGTTAACGATATCGAAGTTAAGATTAACAAACTCGTCGACTTCCCTCTTAGCATCTGAATTTTCTATCAATACGTGAAGGCAGTAATACTCCTTGTAATCCTTGTAAAGACCGTAAACAGCATATCCAGCACCCAAACCGTTACCTCTCACGTACATGTTCTTCATAGCTTCGATTACCATCTCACCGTTGAATCTTCTGCCGCTTCTGTCCATGACACCAAATATTCCGCATGCGGAAACATCCCTCATAACCTATTGCCAAAACTACGGAAGGAATAAAAACTTAACTTTAAACAAACGTGTGTACATAATGTATAATTTAAATAATATTGATTTAATTTATATTTTGATAATTGCTTCTTACATGTACCAGTGATATATAGTATAATATTTATT
>CAZUUE010000122.1:0-3757 GCA_964623695.1 uncultured archaeon | reverse complement strand
AAATACATAATGACTTCTTAAATAATTTTTGATCTTGTGCCACAAGAAGCTCACTGCGTAGCATTGAATGTATAACGGTAGAACTAGTGGGAGTGTTATCGTAACGAAGACAGAAACGTCGTATTTTTTTAGTTGCCTTCTTCTATGTGTAGTCTAAGAGCTTCTTAGCATACCTTTCGGAAGTAAATCAAGTTTGATAAGGCATGAAATAGAAATTATAATCTTCATCGACAAAAACAAGAACTCTATCCCGAACATTATCCTTCCACGTTTCAAACGTCAGAGCTAAGAGTTCTTTGTCGAATTTGGTAAGATATTCGGTTCTTTGGGTAAAATCTCTTGGCTCAAGAACTACCATTCCTAACTAGCTCTATAGTTCATTGGAACCTTGTTGTTGCCTTTAACGACTTTCTCGATGACTTTCTTGATGTAAGTTTCGGGCAGACCAGCCTTATGGAGCAAGTCAATAATGTGTGCTTAATTTCAACAGAATCTCATCGTTAGTCCTAAGAGGCTATAAATGCGTCCTGTGCAAAAAAGTAGATGGCTAATATCTCGTCGAGGATGTTATCTCACCAACCAAGTTCACCCTTACCAGATCCTTGGCAGTTTCGATATCGTAGTTTCCAAGTAGCCACATGACCTTAACCAGTGCAACCTCTGGAAGCATGTCTTCTCCCTCGATCACACCAGCATTAAGTAAATATCTCCCAGTATCGTAAACCCTGCAACAAACTCTACCCCAGAGACACTGAGAAGTCATGACTACGAGGCTGTCATCGGCAATCCTTTTTATGGTATCTATCCAATCGGTTGAAACATGTCCCAAACCTGTCCCTTCTAAAACGAATCCCCTGTAACCTTTATCGTAATAATACTCAAGTATATCTGGGCTTAGATTTGGAAAGAACTTGATGAGAACACATCTCTCCTCAAGTTTATCTCTAAGTTCAAGTTCTCTCTCTCCCCTTTTGAATCTCTCTCCGATCCATTCAATCTTACCGCTCGGATAGTAAACCTTTCCAAGTGGCTCGTAGTTTATCGTTCTGAAGGCATCTCTCCTTGACGTGTGACACTTTCTGACCTTTACACCCCTGTGAATCAAACAGTGATCATCGCTGGTTGTTCCGTGCATTACAACGACAACTTCACCCAAATCTGACACAGCCGTGACGGCTGAACAGAAAACGTTCATGGATGCATCGCTTGAAGGTCTGTCACTGCTACGTTGTGCTCCGGTGAAGACAATCGGAACAGGTGTCGACAACATGAAGGCGAGGGCTGAAGCTGTGTAGTGCATTGTGTCTGTTCCATGTGTTATTATAATTCCCTCGTATCCCTTCTTAATCGCCTCGTAAACTTCTCTGGCAAGTTCTATCCAATGTCTGGGTTTCATGTTTTCACTCAGTATGTTGTAAAGTAGCTTTGCATCCACGTTACAAACATCCAAGAGCTCCGGAACATCTCCGACGATTTCCTCAGCTGTAAACTGACTTGTGACCGCACCAGTTCTGTAATCGACCTTACTGGCAATAGTTCCACCAGTCGATATTATCATGATGTTTGGCAAGATCTCCTTCTTCAAAATTTTCGGTTTTGGAAATTCTATCGGCTTCTCCTCTAAAACCTCCAAGATCTCATAAACCTTAAAACCAACGTTGTATCCACTGTCAAGCTTTAAGACTAAACAGTCTGTGAAAGATGGCATCACGATACCTTCAAATACCTTACCCTTCGCCCTCACCCTGACCCTTCTCCCTTGAAGATCCATGATGTTCGTTAATCTTAGATTTTAAATTTTTTAAGCAACAACGACTTCCAAGATATCTCTGGTTGCCCTGATCTCAACAATCCTCCTCCCCACCTCGAATCTAACTTTATCTGTTATTCTCTCAGATGGTAATCCCAAATTTGAGAGTATGTAACCCATCAGAAGCGAGCTGTTCATGAAGAACAATCCAGCCAACCCAGTATTTAAAAACAGCTCGAAGTTTTCTCTACCCATTCTCTTATCGTATCCTCTTTCCCTAAGCCAATTCTCAAACTCCTTAACCGTCAAGACTATCTTCTTCATAACAAGAGTTCGAAAACGTATTTATAGATCTAACCGATTTCGTCCATGCTTCTCATGATCCCCGGTCCAGTTAAACTTCATGAAAGGATTCTCAGAGCGATGGCTAGGCCCATGATAGGTCACAGAACAAAGGAATTCTCTGAGATCTTAGAGTTCTGTACAGAGATGCTGAAGAAACTGTTCGGAACTAAGCATGATGTCTTCATAATATCTGGCTCTGGAACCGCTGGATTGGAATCGGCAATCGCATGCTTCTCAAAGGTAAAGAGAGTCACGTGCATAGACAACGGTAAATTTGGAGACAGGCTTGGCAGGATTGCTGAAAGGTACACTGATGTCGATGTCGTGAGATTCGAATGGGGTAAATCGATAGATCTCGACGAGGTAGAAAGGTCTTTGGCTGAAGGTAGCGAAGCCTTAGCGTTTGTTCACAACGAAACTTCAACCGGCATACTGAATCCGGCTAAAGAGATTTCGAAGATCGCCAAAAAGTACGACGCTCTTGTCATAATGGATGCCATAACTTCCGTCGGAGGAGATTACGTAGATATGGACGGATGGAAGGTTGATGTGGCCGTTGTAGGTAGTCAGAAGTGTTTGGGGGCTCCACCGGGGTTGTGTGCGGTTGCAGTTAATGAAAGAGCGTGGGATTTTTACAATGAGAGGTGTCCCTTCTACTTGGATTTAAAAGCCTACAAGAAGAAGTTGTCAGAGTTTCAGACTCCATACACGCCAGCAGTATCTCTCTTCTTTGCTCTTGAAGAAGCTTTAAAGATAATAGATGAGGAGGGTATCGAGAACAGAATTAAGAGACATAGGGAACTTTCAGCTTTTATAAGGAGGTGGGTTATAGAATCAGGATTAGAGCTGTTTCCAGAGTTAAACGAGATCAGTCAGTATTCAAATACGGTCACTGCAATAAGGATGCCCAAAGGCATAACAGACAAAGAGCTCAGAGGAGAGATGAAAAGGTTTGGGATCTTGATATCGGGTGGTCAGGAACATCTGAAGGGTAAGATATTCAGAATTGGGACGATGGGAAACGTTACCTTCAGAGATGTCGTGACGACACTTTCATGCTTGGAAAGGATTTTAGTTGGGAGAGGGATTATAAAGCCAGTTTTAAGTGAGATCTTATGAAGGTCGGTATTGTCGACACTACATTTGCAAGGATAGACATGGGAAAGATTGCGATAGATGAGCTAAAGAAGATTTGCTCGCTTCCTTATGAGAGATACACGGTTCCAGGGATTAAGGATCTGCCAGTTGCGGCTAAGAAGTTGATAGAGGAAGAGGGATGTGAGATAGTTATAGCATTGGGTATGCCAGGTTCGAGTCCATTGGATAAACAGTGTGCCCACGAGGCTTCAATCGGTTTGATAATGGCCCAGTTAATGACGAACAAGCACATAATCGAGGTCTTCGTTCATGAGGATGAAGCGAGGGATGAGAAGGAGTTGTGGATGATTACAGAGAACAGGGTTAGAGAGCATGTTAGGAATGCCGTTGATCTACTTTTAAATCCAAAAAGACTTCAGAAGTTAGCTGGAACGGGGCAGAGACAAGGTTTTCCAGACGTTGGTCCAATACTTCGTTGAAGTCTCAAAAATTGGCTTTTCACGTTCTTTCTTATGCAATATTTCTCACTATGAAATACTTAAGTATTCCTTTCCTGCTTTATAG
>CAZUUE010000121.1:0-3793 GCA_964623695.1 uncultured archaeon | reverse complement strand
ATACATAGGAGATCATGTGAGAGAGATATTTGATCCTATTAAAAAGGTGATAGAGTTTGCAAGGGGAAGGATGCCGATAATATTTACACAAGATTGGCACAGAAAGGATGATGCTGAGTTTAAGGTATGGAAGCCGCACTGCATTCAAGGCACATGGGGTGCAGAAATCGTAGATGAGCTAAGTCCAAGGGAAGGAGACTATCTAATTAAAAAGAGAAGATACTCCGCATTCTTTGAAACGGACTTGGATCTAACGCTAAGGGAGCTTAACGTGAGAGAGCTCTTTGTTTGTGGTGTTGTGACGAACGTTTGTGTTTTACATACAGTTGCAGATGCCGTGATGAGAGGTTACAGCGTTTGTGTATTGAAGGACTGCACGACCGCATTGACAGAGTACGACTACGAGTACGGAATTAAGCACATGAGAGAAATTTTAAATGCTAAGATTGTAACGTCTGAGGATTTTCTTCATCTGTAAATCAGTCTCTTCATTTCATCAACTCTCTTTTCAAGATCTCTCAATCCTTCTGCAATTTTCCTCTCAACTCTCTCGTCTATCTCTCTGTAACTGATCGAAACAAGTCTTTTAGCACTTTCAATTTCCCTTATGGTTCTATTCATTATAAAAAGTGCGTTTAGGATGAGCAGACTGAGAGAAACCGTAAGAAGAAACGCATACAAGATGACATACGGATCTGTGTATCCATGAATGACGGAAAACCATCTCCAAGTAAGTAAAACTGAAGAGATGACCATTATCAAACTTAAAATAGCCCCTACCAGATATTGATACATGCCATCAATGATGGTATGGAGAATTTAAACTTAACGAATTACCGTGTTGAAGGCATCTTATAGCTCTTAAAACTCTTGCAAATTGTAATAAATCACTCCTTCAGACTTGTCACACTGTAAAGAGTCGTTATCTCAACATCCAGATCTTCCTGGACGAGCTTTTTAAATTCTTCTATCTTCTTCCTCACATCCGCATGAACCATGAAGTAGAGAGAATAGTCCCAATTTTTTGGAAACTCCCTCTCAACTAGATGGGTTATCTGAGGATACTTTAAAAGTTTCTTTGCAATTCTCTCTGGTTTTTCTGTCCTTATCATGTTCATTCCATTCTCATTGAATCCTATCGCTCTCTCCCTTAAAACTCCGTAGAAGTCTCTGAATACCCCTTTCTCCAACATCTCCCTTATCAGATCAACAACTTCACACTCGGAGTAACCTTTGAATCTAAATGGTCTCTCGTCAATTGGTATATCCTGCAATCTTACGATCAGATCTACGATCTCCCTATCAACCTCTTTAGGTTCCTTTTCAAATCCGTAGCTCCAGGATATACCCTTATAAAGATCGTACTTTACGTTCATCTTGTAAACCCTCTTACTTGGTAGTATAAGATAATCTTTAACACCACACATCTCTGCAACTTTCTTAACTTTATCAGCGATCTTCTCAAAGCTCTCGTCCTTTAACGTAAACCAGATCTTGTATCTCTCATGCTCTCTAAGATAGTTATGTTTTAAATTTATATCTGGAAAGCTCTCATTGATAGTCTTAGCGATCTTGTAAACGTCCCTGTAATCACAAGCAAAAGCTATCAGGCAAGCTCTTTTGATGAAACCTATCGCTTTGTAATTCAAATTTGCTCCAATCCTCTTTATTATACCCCTCTGTTTAAACTCTTTCAACCTTAATATCAGTTTGTTCAAACTCAAATCGAGATTCTGAGATAGGTCGATGAACGGTGTCTCACTTATTGGAAAATCGTACTGAATTGCCATTAGAATCCTCTTATCTTCAGAACTCAATTCCCTCAATCTCAAATTTCTTCCTCCCGCTTACGTAATCTTCAACTAGTTTTTCGGCCCACTCCTTAGCCGATTCAACATCTCCACTTTTTACAAGCTCCCTAAACCTTTCATCCTCGCTTACAGCAAAGTAAAGCTTCATCCTCAGTTGAACTGGAATGCCCCTACCTTTCATGTATCTCTTTAAGTGATCCATAGCCTTCAAAAAGAACACTATCTCCTCATCCTCCTCCAACGCCCTTAAAAATAGATCCTTGACTCTCCTTGCAACTATACCGCTTTTACCCTCAGTTGTAACTGCAAATCTTATTCCCTCAAACTCACCCTCAAACGGTATTACTACTTCAGTCTTCCTTGCATCGTTTGCAAGGTTCACAAGTGTCTTGTATCTCTTTGCTATCTCAACTATCTTATCGTTGAAATCCAAAAATGGTAATGCGACTACAACCAAATCAGAATTTTTAATCAGTTCTTCGAGCTTCTTCAAATCCCTAACGTCTCCTCTTATTAGTTCAACTCTATCGGCAATCCTCTTTAACTCATCGCTGAAATCCAAGCTAAAGATCTTCACGTTTGCCTTAGCGTTTAAGAACTTCTTAGCTCTCGAAGTTCCCACTCCACCACCGCCGATGACCAGAACATCCTTCCCTTCAAATTCAACGTACATCGGAACTCTCATATGTTATTTTCTATCCATCTCTTAAGTTCAGACTTCGGATAGACACCAACCACCGCACTGATGGCTTTACCTCTCTTAAAGAATATCAACGTTGGAATTGCCGATATTCTATACTGCAAAGCTATGTTTCTTGCTTCATCGACATTCAACTTACCGAACGCGACCTTTCCGGCAAACTCCTTCGCCAGCTCCTCTATGATCGGCGATATCAGTCTGCAGGGACCACACCACTCAGCCCAAAAATCAACGACAACGTTTTCGTTTTCCTCTACAAATCTATCGAAGTTCGTATAATCAAGTTTCACGACTTCAGCCATCTTCCCACCTTTCATCTTCTCCATAAGCTCCTTCAACTTCTTTCTTCTGATCTCATCGATGTCCATCACATTTACTTCTTCACAGGTAATTTTATGTTTTTGGTAAAGTTGTTATGATGCTTGGGATAGATGAAGCTGGAAAGGGTTCGGTGATAGGACCTCTTGTCGTCTGTGGTGTTCTCTGTGATGAAAAAACGATAAATCATCTTCTATCTCTGGGAGTTAGAGATTCAAAGAAGATAAAAAGAGAAAAGAGAGAGGAGCTTTACGATGTGATAACGTCGGTTTGTAGATTTAAAGTTCTGAAGATTCATGCTGAAGAGTTAAACGAGTTGATGGAGAGATTCACAATGAATGAGATACTGAAGAGAATGTACGTCGAATTGATACGTCACTTCAAACCGAAGGTAGCTTACATAGATTGTCCAGACCTAAACGTTGAGAGGTTTAAGTGTGAGATTGAGGAGAGAACAGGTGTCGAAGTGATTGCAAGTCACAAAGCTGATGAGATTTATCCGATCGTCTCCATCGCTTCGATAGTTGCAAAGGTTGAAAGGGATAGAGAGATTGAGAGACTTAAAATCGTGTATGGTGACTTTGGAAGTGGTTACGCGTCGGATCCAAGGACTGTAGAATTCTTGAGGGCTTGTTTAAGAGAGAGAGGAGAATTTCCACCCATAGTCAGATTGAGATGGAAAACTCTTAGAAGAATTACGACACACACGCTTTTGGACTTCTTTGAACTTTAAGCAAAGGTTTATATTTCGTAAACCTCAAATCTGTTAAGGACCCGTAGCCTAGCATGGATAGGGCGTGGGCCTCCTAAGCCCAAGGTCGCGGGTTCAAATCCCGCCGGGTCCGTCTAGTTTGCATTTCAATGCACCTTTTTCTTTATCTTAAGTTTGGAAACAATTCTTAATATTAATAACTGACCATGTGAATCATGTAATCAAATGCCGTATTATCTCAACGGAGCAAAG
>CAZUUE010000120.1:0-3794 GCA_964623695.1 uncultured archaeon | reverse complement strand
ACTTTTCAATTACTGCGAAAACTTTAAAAATCAAATCGAATCACTCCAATCTTAGCTCTTCATAGTCTAAATGGGGTGATGAAGATGGGGGGTGATATTGATGATAATCGGAAGACACATAATAGCGGAGTTGTATGGAGTTTCGAAAGATCTTATCTCAAAAGAGGAGAGAGTGAAAGAGATAATGGAAGATGTCGTAAGGGAGGTAGGATTGACAAAGGTTGGAAGCGTTTACAAGCAGTTCAATCCGCACGGTGTAACCGGAATAGTTTTAATAGCGGAGAGTCACATATCCATACATACTTGGCCAGAATACGAGCTTGTTAACCTCGACGTTTTTACATGCGGAGATGCTGAGAAGGCTGAGAGAGCTTTTAAATTATTTTTAGAGAAGTTTAAACCCAAATGGTACAGACACTTTGTACTCGATAGGGGATAGGATTTTTTCCGAAAGTCCTTTAAATCAAACATCTCAAATTCAACTTAGTGATGACCATGACAGACATACCAGTGAAGGAGATAATGACGAGAGAGGTCTGCACGATAGGAAAAGACGACAACCTTTTGAACGCATCAAAGAGGATGATAGAATTCGGTGTTGGTAGCATCGTCATAATAGAGGACGGAAAACCTATCGGAATTGTGACGGAGAAGGACATACTTTACAAGGTCGTTGCACGAAACCTTCTACCTTCAGATGTTAAGGTTAAAGATATAATGAGTTCTCCACTGATAACTGTTGATCCAAATACGAGCATAAGAGAAGCAAGCGATATAATGAAGAAGAGGGGAATAAGGAGACTGCCAGTTGTAAACAGCAACGGTGATCTGATAGGGATAGTAACCGACAACGACATCTTAAGTGTTGCAATAGACCTTGGAGAGTTTGCAGAACTCTTAAAGAACGAATACTATGAAGTTGAAGAGCTCAGCGGTAAGTGTGAGAAGTGCGGTAGGATTACAGACAAACTTTACGATGTCGATGGTATGAAGATCTGCGAGGACTGCTACGAGGTGCTGAGATGAAACTTGGAAGTGTGATGAAGCTTGCCACAAGAGAGGTCAAAACTATACCACCACGCTCAACCATTATGAACGCCTTAAAGTTCATGGTTGGTGAGGGTTTCAGGAGGTTACCCGTTGCAGATGCTGGAACGAGGAAGCTAATTGGAATACTGTCGTCTACAGATATATTAGACTTCTTGGGAGGCGGGGAGAAACACAAGATAATAACGAACAGATACGGAGGAAACTTGGCAAGAGCTATAAACGAGTGTGTCGATGAAATTATGACGAGGGAAGTTGTCTATGTGAGGAACACAGATTCTTGGCAGGATGCCGTAGAGGTTATGATGAAACATGGAGTGGGGGGTTGTCCAATAATCGATGACAACCAAAGGGTCTTTGGTATAGTAACCGAGAGAGACATAGTTAAGTTTTTGGCAAATCAGAGGAGGTTAGACGGTTACGTAAGGGACTACATGACGAACAAGGTGATAACGATTTCCCCAGACACGACTATTAAAGATGCCATGAAGACGATGATTTCAAAGAGCATTAGGAGACTTCCAATCGTGAGAGACGAAGTTCTTTATGGAATGCTGGTTTCAACTGACTTCTTGAGATACTTCGTGAAGGACGCGTTTAAGATGCTTGAAACAGGAGACGTAAGAGACATCTTGAACAAGAGCATTCATGAAATTGCATCCAACTCCGAGATAATCAAATACAGGGATCCCCTGATATTCGAAGATAGGGATAAGATCTCCGATGTTGTAAGAGGTATGGTTGAAAGTGGGAAAGGTTCAGCCTTGATAGTCAAAGATGAAAGATTGGAGGGTATAATAACTGAAAGGGACATCATGAGGTTCCTGTACTCAAACATCTAAGGTGTTACGAGATACGTTATCAACCCGTATATCGATGTTAAGATGCCGAGTGTAGCATGGACGATTCTTAAACTCCTCTTTTTGATCTTTATCAAGATCAGTCCGGTGAGAAGGACGAGAGATCCGTGAAGGATCGACAAATCCGCCATCTTGTAATGACTGACGACGATCATAACCATCACCTGTAACCTATCGGGAAAACGTACAAAGCTCTTTCGTTAGACTTCGCATTCACTATCTCCTCAACCCTTTCGTCGTAGAAAGCTCCAACCGCAACCGTTCCCATACCCAAAGCCGTAGCCTGTAGATATATGTTCTGACCCACATGACCAGCTTCCATGTGAACGTATCTAACACCCCTTTCACCGTATTTAAATGTCGTTCTCTCGTATATTGCTGTGATCACTATGCTTGCAGGAGCCTTGAGAACCCACTCCTGATTGACACACGCTTTGTAAAGTTCATACCTGTAATCTCCCTTCTTGACAAGGATCAGGCTGTGGTTGAACTGATCGTAATGATAAACTCCAGGATTCAAACCTTCAACAGCTCCAACCACGACGTAAACTTCAAGCGGATAAGTCGCACCTGCACTTGGAGCAGATCTGAACTTCCTTATCGGATCCGTTATCCCCTGAGCAGCCCAAAGTATCTGAGACAGATGATCGAGCTTTATGGGTTTATCCAAGTAATCTCTTACAGATCTTCTCTTCTCTATAGCCTCCTCAACAGACATCTCACCCTTCTTTCTAGGTTCAGGTAACTTTATCCATCCTTCAGCCTTTTCAATCCTCTTCTCCTCATGAACAATCTTCACTCCTCCGTATAGGAATGTGAAAAGGATCGAAGAGAGCACGACAACCACCACAATCAACACCCACCTCATAACAGATTTATACTGTTCTCCTGAACTTAAACCATGCTGATACTCTTCACATCACACAGGGTTGAAATGTTGAAACACTTTGAGGAGATTGCGAAGAGTTACGATACGATAATCATCGAAGAGCCAAGGGATAAAGACTTTGAAAGGATGCTGAAGGGAGAGATATCGATAGGTCAATACGTTGAGAATCTCAACACATCCTTCCCCATGTATTCGATGTATCAGTGTAAGATTCTAAGGAAACTTTACGAGATGGGAAAGAGAATATATCAGGTCGAACCTTACCTCGAAACGCTCGAAAGCATACACAGAGCAATAGAGTCAGGTAAAAAGATATCGATCGATGAGAAAACGTTGAAAGTCAGAGAAATCGAGAAGGAAGTTGGTTCTGCTTGGATAGACTATCAGGAAGCATTCTTAAGAAGAGATTTTGATTCTCTCGTTGATGCAACCGTTAGATTCACAAAAGCTGACGCAAAGAGGTTTATAATCAGAGATGAAATGAGAGTAGAAGAGATAGAAAAAATTGGAGATGGATTGGTAGAAGCGGGTCAGATCCATGTGCTACTACCGGAGATTTTAAAGGAGAGGGGGTTTGATGTGGATGTGATAGATCTGCCAAAAGAGGTTGCAAACAAGCTTGGAATTGAATTCTACCTAAACCCTGGAAACGAGCTAACTATAAGATACATGCTTGGGGAACATGTTGACGAAGAAACGGCAAGACTGATGTGCGCGAGGAGCATAATTTACGTTTCTTTAATTCCCAAGGACGAGATGTTGCCGAGTGAGGACGATCCTTATCCCCATTTAAAGAGAGAGTGCAAGATCGCTAGATTCGTGAGAAGAATGAACTACGATGAATGCAGGAATATGTTTTACAAGATATGGGGCAGAAAAGTATGACGTTGCATTTTGGGTGATTTTGAAGCTTTAAGACTGGAAAGTAAGGTGGCTGTATTTACTAACTGACCATGTGAATCATGTAATCAAATGCCGTATTATCTCAACGGAGCAAA
>CAZUUE010000119.1:0-3795 GCA_964623695.1 uncultured archaeon | reverse complement strand
CTTCACTCGCTTTCATATGTTATCAAATGATAATCTTTGATATTGTGTTTATAAAAGTTTGTGGTTTATACTAGAGATCAGTTGAATGAAATCTCAAGAGGATAGCTTTAAAGGGATTGTTAAGATACTTACATGAAATCCCAAAATCGTTTTATCCCAAGGTTGAAGAACGAACATGTATAGACTTGTTTGCATAGAGTGTGGAAAAGAAAGCAATGAACGTTCGTATACGTGTGAGTGCGGAGGGCTGTTAGAAGTTCGATTTGAGGATGTTGAGATAGACTTTAAGCTTAATGGAAAAAATTTGAGTGTTTGGAAGTATAGATGTCTACTGCCAGTAAAGAGAGAACCAGTGACATTGAGAGAGGGGGGAACCCCTCTTTACGAAATTTCAAGAGGTTTATATGTGAAACATGAAGGAGCAAACCCTTCAGGTTCATTTAAAGATAGAGGAATGACCGTTGGCGTGACAAAGGCATTGGAATTGGGAAAGAATGCTGTCGCCTGTGCATCGACTGGAAACACGTCAGCATCTATGGCTATGTATGCAGCCAAAGCTGGACTGAAGGCTTACGTGCTTTTGCCATCTGGCAAGGTTGCATTGGGCAAGGTGGCTCAGGCGCTTATGCACGGTGCTAAGGTCATAGCAATAAGAGGAAACTTCGATAGAGCTTTGGAGTTGGTTAGGATCGTGTGCGAGAGGATGGGATTCTACTTATTGAACTCTGTAAATCCGTTCAGACTTGAAGGACAGAAGACAATAGCTTTTGAGATAGTTGATGAGATAGGTGTCCCAGATTACGTTATTTTACCTGTTGGAAACGCTGGGAACATATCTGCAATATGGAAGGGTTTTAAGGAGCTTAAGATGTTTGGATTGATAGACTATCTGCCAAAGATGGTCGGGGTTCAAGCAAAGGGTGCAAATCCAATATACAAAGCAGTTAAAGAGGGTAAAGATCGTATCGAGCCAATTAAGAACCCTGAAACAGTTGCAACAGCAATAAGGATTGGAAATCCTGTAAATGCTAAAAAGGCTCTCAGAGCGATCTACGAGTCTAAGGGAACTGTTGTTGAGGTAAGCGATGAAGAGATACTGGATGCACAGAGAGAGTTGGCAAGAAACGGAATCGGTGTTGAACCTGCATCCGCATCCAGTCTTGCTGGTTACAGGATCTTAATTAACGAAGGATACTTGAATGGGGATGAGACTGTTGTGTGCATTGCAACTGGGCATCTGCTTAAGGATCCCGAAATAATCTTGAAGATGTGCGGAAGACCAATTGAGGTATCTGCAGATTTCAATGAGATCGTTAAGGTTTTATGATGGAAATTAAGAGAAAGCTTATACACTTTACAGGTCTCATAGTTCCAATCCTGCATTTAAGCTTTGGTAGAGAGTTTACAATATCGTTCTTAGTAATAGTTTTGATAATATTCACGTTGTTTGAATCTGTAAGGCTTGATAAAAAGCTTAGGGAGGATTTGAAGAGGGCTTTGAAGCTTTACGTTAGAATCGAAGATATAGAGAGGGTTATGGATGAGATCACGAAACTTCATGAGAGGAGCAGAATCGGGGCACACATATACTTCGTTTTAGGAGCGTTGACACTTCTATGGTTTTTTCCCGAATATTCGGTTGGTATCATTACAGTTGCTGTTGTGAGCGATGCCTTAGCATCTTTGATAGGTAGGTTTGGGAGGGTTAAGATAGGTAAAAAGACTTTTGAAGGATTCTTGGCATATCTTACATCTGGATTTGCAATTTTAACGATCTTTGGTGTTCCCTATCCATTCTTAATAGCCCTAACAGGTGCGATAGTCGAGCTCTTCAGCATACCACCTGATGACAACTTTTCATGTCAGATTGCCATGGGCATCGTTGCTTTATCTTCGGTATGGTTATCTGTTGTTTGAACATCTGAACTTGTTAATCTTAATGTCTTATCTGTGTAGTGAGTTTAATGACAACTCCATCCGCTCATCAATCGTTAGTATTTTAATCAAAGTATGGCTTTGTAGGAGAGATGGAAGAACATTGGGCAGATGTTATTGCGAATGAACTCCTCAAGTTAAGAAAAAAACATAGAATTGCAACAGGAATAACGCCTTCAGGTCCGATACATATAGGAAACCTAAGAGAGATGCTTACGGCAGATGCCATAAGAAGAGCGATAATCGATAAGGATGGAGAAGCTGAAATTGTTTACGTTGCAGATACGTCCGATCCATTAAGGAGGAGATATCCGTTTTTACCTAGGGAGTATGAAGATTACGTCGGGATTCCCCTCTACTTGATTCCCGATCCAGACGATTGTCATGAGAATTATGCGGAGCACTTCCTTCAACCCTTCTTGGAATCACTTGAGATACTTGAGATTCCCGTTGTCGTAAGGAGGGCTCATGAGATGTACAAGAATGGAGAGTATGAAGATGTTACAAGGATCTCCCTTGAGAACAGGGATAGAATTGCGGATATAATCTCTCGGGTGACAGGTAGAGATATAGAAGACGATTGGAGCCCATTCATGCCCCTATGCAAAAGATGCAAGAGAATAACGACAACGAGAGTTAAGGGTTTTAACGGTCGTGTTTTATACGAATGTTCGTGCGGTCATGAAGGATACGCCAGTCTTAAAGAGGGAAAGCTTGTGTGGAGGGTTGATTGGCCGGCAAGATGGAAGATCTTAAACGTAACTTGTGAACCTTTTGGAAAGGATCATGCTTCGGCTGGAGGGAGTTACGATACTGGGAGAAGAATTGCAAAGGAGATATTTGGAATTGAACCACCTTACCCAGTTCCTTACGAATGGATAAATCTGAAGGGTGTTGGTGCCATGAGTTCATCCAAGGGTGTCGTCGTTCCAGTGAGAGAGTTCATAGATATCGTCCCTCCAGAGATCGTTAGGTACCTAACGATTAGGGTAAAACCCAAGAAGCATATAGACTTCGATCCCGCAAACCTACTTGAGCTCTTTGACGACTTTGAAGAGAATCTAAGGAGGAACGATAGATCTGCACAACTTTCGATGATCTCTGGAATATGTTACAGTGATGTCCCGTTCAGACATCTGATAGTCGTTGGACAGATAGCAAAATGGGATGTCGATGAGGTTCTGAGGATAGTTGGGAGGATATATGAGGTTGACGATGTTACGAGGAGGGATGTTGAGAGGAGATTGAAGTATGCCAAGAGATGGTTGGAAGTCTTTGCAGATGAGAGGTTGAAGTTTGAGATAGCTGAAGATGTGGATGTGAGCTTGTTCGATGATGAGGATATAGAATTTCTAAGTAGATTTGCAGAGGAACTCTCTGAAGACATGAGTGCAGAAGATATTCACAACAAGGTGTACGAGGTATCAAGATCTCTGAACGTGAAACCGTCAAAGGCTTTTCAAGCGATATACAAGGTAATACTCGCTAAAAATTATGGACCCAGAGCGGGATACTTCATAAAGACTTTGGGTATTGATTGGTTTAAGAAAAGGGTTGAGAAGCTCTTAAAACAATCCAGCTTTCCGTAAATCTTCGTAAGCTTCCAATGCACAGTTTGCTATTAGTATCATAGCCTTTCTCAGTTTTTCCATTGTGGAATTCAAATCGATCGGATCGACTTCTGAAAAAATCTCGTAAACCTCCTTAAACCTCTTATCCTTTGTCGAATTGTACGCTATACCAACTTCGACATTCAAAGCTGAAAAGAATTCCGAGACTATCTTGCTTCCTCCATCAAACTCCCTATTCCTTAAACCCTCTAAAGCCTTAACAAGTCTAACTCCAATCATTATCTCAGAC
>CAZUUE010000118.1:0-3797 GCA_964623695.1 uncultured archaeon | reverse complement strand
TCCTTAGCGACATTTTGTGAAAAGTAAGCCCAAAGGAGCAGAGCTTCAGCAAGATAGATATGGCATTTCTTTCCTTCGAAAGCGTCAATAAACAGAGACGGGAAGTCAAAAGTTATAAGAGTATTAGAGAGTTAGAACGGGATGTAAAAGAGATGACTTGAACAGTTACAGTCAGAGCAACCAAAGCCCTCAATTGGCTTAAATCTCTTTTCAAAATCCTTGGCAAGCTTGCATTCAATCTTTTCGTTTGGAATCAAGAATACAACCATTTCGTCGGCTTCAATACTCAGATAATCTATATGCCACTTCGTTCTCTTAAACCTCTTGAAGTGCCTGGCAACCCTACCTATAAGAGAGTTCATACCACTTCCAACGTATACGTAAAGACCACGTTTGAATTCAATCTCTCCAAGCTTACCGATCCTCAAGATCTTTTCTTTATCAATCTTTAAGATGAGTATGTAAGTCCCCTTCATTTCGGTTTGAACCTCAATATCGCAGCTACACCACCGAACGCTTTCAATAACATTGCACCTTCCTCACTCTCGGTCGAGATTATCTCAACTTTCGCACCACTCTGCTCTGCAAGTTCAGATAACTCTACTATCAAATCCCTCCTCTCAACCTCTTCCATATACGAACCACACTCACAGACAATCTTCTCTTTATCACTAACGGTGATCTCAACCTCTCTACCACATTTACATCTGAACCTTACCCTATCAAGCCTCAAACCCTCACTCAGCAGAAGTGTATCAACAGCTCCAACCCTTAAGCACTTCCTAACCTCTTCCTCTCCATAAGAAGCTAGTCCATCCTTCACGATCTCCTTCAAAAACCTGTTCATAATGTTCTTCTCTCTTATCAGATCTAGCTCATGCAACTTATCCTTAGCCTTCTCAACGAGTTCATGCAAACCGCTCTCGTCTGTGTAACCAACATCAAAGAGTCCAATAACCTTCCTCTGAAGCTCGTGATGCAGATGTTCACCCTTGTAGAACTCCTCCTTCGTTGGAGAAGGTCCTCCAATCAGAATTCCCTCTATCTTATCCTTGTAGGGTAGAAAAGCTTCATTTGCGGAATCTCCAACCCTTTTGTAAAATTCATGTATTGCGATCTCTCTAAGT
Organism: uncultured archaeon; assembly: GCA_964623695.1. Taxonomy (GTDB): domain Archaea; phylum Halobacteriota; class Archaeoglobi; order Archaeoglobales; family Archaeoglobaceae; genus Archaeoglobus_B. Next base: position 2,670 of record CAZUUE010000118.1, on the reverse strand, counting down.
CTCTCAAATCTAACACTACTCTGACCTCCCTGTCTGTGCTTCCCTGGAACGTTTGAAGTTTTGTAATCCAAAACTTCGATTCTTTTACCTCTTAGAATCCCGATCGTAGCTTCCCTTCTATCCAAAACTATCAAACCATACATCCTTTTCTCTTTTAACATCTCCTTGAGTGGATCTAAGTAAAACTTTGAATCACAGTGGTACTTGTACAATGGGACGGGTTCTGGAGGAATTATTATCTCCGTGACCCTCCTCTGCTTACCATCATCATCGACTACGCCAGAGACCAAAACCATACCATGCTCTGGAGGTTTTTTAAACATCTTTAGCCTTTGAAGTATAGCTTCAAGCCCTCCAATGACGTTAACTCTCGTCTGCTTAGACTTTATGTTTTCAGCTTGACAGAGTTCACTTCTGAGCTGACTGACGACATCTGCTATGTTCTTGTCTGGCGGAATGTACAGAGTTATCAGTTCGGTTCCTCTTCCCCTATACCTCTCAAGCTCCTCAAGCTTCCTCTTAAACTCATAGATCGCTTTGTCCATACACAAAATACACTCAACTTTTAAACTTTTTTTCTAAAAACCCTTCTCTGCCACATCCTGATTGCTCTCAAGAAATCTATCTTTCTGAATTCTGGCCAACAAACGTCGCAGAAGTATGCCAAGCAGTTCGTCGTTTGCCACAACAAGAAGTTTGAAAGCCTCTGCTCACCTCCAGTTCTTATCAATAGATCGACGGATTCGTAACCGTTGTCGGAATAAAGATATCTTTCCACAAGGTTGTGATCGATTTCGTCGAGCTGAATCTTACCCTGTTTGACCAATCTCAAGATTTCCCTAATTGCATCTATAAGCTCTTGTCTCCCTCCGTATGCGATAGCTATGTTTAGAAAATATCTGTCGTATTTTCTTGTTACCCTCTCAAGCTCCTCAATGACATCCTGAAGTTTTTCTGGGAGTAAATCTATCCTACCAACCACTCTAACCCTAACCCTATTTTTGTGAATTCTCCTATCCTCAATCAACCTTCTAAGTTCCCTTTCCATTAATCTAAAGAGATTCCTCTTCTCTTCTTCACTCCTCCTAAAGTTTTCGGTTGAAAATGCATAAGATGTCACGATCTTTATTCTAAGATCCAAACACCATTCCAAAACCTTTTCAGCCTTCTTTGATCCAAATACGTGGCCTACATGAGGAGGCAAACCCCTCCTCTTAGCGAATCTCCTGTTTCCATCCATTATAAAGGCTACATGTCTCGGTAATGGAAATCTCTTTATCTCTCTCAGAAGCTTCATCTCATAGATCTTATGAATCATGCAAATTCCCTCAAAATAGATTTAACAAGATTTATATATTCAGATTTAATATAATATCTATTTTTTTCGCTCATCTCCGTTCTTACTATTCCCAACCTCGTGTTCATAAGCCCGAGCATCGCAGAAATTCCTCTGAGATTTACATCGTATCCCTTAGATTTTAAAATCTCATATATCTCATTCGTTGTGTGCTTCTCTCCATCAACGAGTATGCTCAAAACCTCCCTTCTTATACCCATTTTGTCTCTTCTCAGATAATTTATCAATCTTCTCCTTATCTCCTCCCTCATATCGGATTGACCTCTACAACTATCCTCTTAGATGTTGGATACCTTTCGATTATAAAAACGTTTGTTCCAAGCATCTTCAGTTCATCTGCACAATCCTCGACAAACTCTATCGATGTTTCAATTCCGCCATCTACCAGAACGTAATCCAAGTCACGCTTCAAACCCTTCGATTTAAGAAATCTCTCTATCAAGTTCAAATCTCCCTCGATGTAACCGCACAACACCGTCCCATCCCTTGTAATCAGATAAAACTCCGGTAGATTTTTAGCCATTCTGATCAGTCTCCTTCTGAGTTGAGCTCTATCCTTGAATCTTGCACTGCAGTAATGAAACTTATTTACGACGTTTGCATAAGCCCTCACTATCTCATGACAGTTTGAACAACCATACTGATCTGGTTTGAAACCTCTTTCTATTAAGTTTCGGTGGTTGGTCGGAGAAAATTCGAGCTCGTTCAGATTTAAAAATACATCGTATTTATTCACGATTTCAATTAAACTTTCGTTGTAGGATATCGAAGGAATCTCAAATCCAACTTCTATTCCAAGTCTCTTGGCTATTCTTACTGGTTCTTCATAAGCTTCGATTTTTTTAAGTTCTGGCGGGTGGAATCTAATCTCGTTTAGATACTTCAGTTTCCTCAAAACGCTCTCCTTAACTGGTATAGACGTGTACAAATGGCTATGTAGATCTTTAAAGAGTCTTAGAATTTCAACGACCCTATCAAGCTTGAGTAAAGGTTCTCCACCCGTCAACGCCACACCCTCAGCGGACATTGCATTTGCTTCCTCAATAGCGTCTTCTAAGTTTTTAATTTCTCTCTCATTTGCAAACGTGACATCCTTACCCCTCTTCTCGTCTGAGATCGGACAGTAGAAGCAGTTGTTTTTGCAGAGTCCAGTAACAAATACGACCATCTTCGCTCCTCTCCTACACAGCTTACAACCCTCACTCATGTAACTGTAAAAGCTCCCTGCCTCTATCCTCCTGAACCTTCTCACAAACTTAATTAGAATATTAATTTTTTAATGCCACGTTGAGTGTGTCTAACATTCTGTAACC
>CAZUUE010000117.1:0-3809 GCA_964623695.1 uncultured archaeon | reverse complement strand
ATTGAGATGTTTCTGAGTGATAAGTTTAAGATGTTATGCTCTTAACCATAATTTAAGGAACATGACAAATTGCTCTGTTGATGGTTGAATCTAAATTTAAATAGTCAGATTTTGTTTGTTATTTATATATCAAATTACACGCTTAATTTTCAATAAAGCATTTGCTTTGTCGAACATTGGATTCCTTTTATACGGATTGAGACTCCTTATTTTTCAATGAGATTAGAACAACCATAAGGCTCCTTAACATTTTTATGATTTTCAAAAATTATTAGACAAAGCACGGAGCATTTATAAATCATCAAATTCAAATTAAATCCATCTTAACATCAACACCTCTTTCAACATCATCATCGCTCAAACTGAATGTCTTTGTGATATTCCCAGATCTGATTGTGTATGGTTTGACAGCCTTCACAGGAAACTTCGTATCCTGTGCATAAGGAACTATAATCTCGTATGTTCCATTTACAACCTTTACAGAATTTGAATATGTAAAAATTCTACCTTGATTTGTTTTTACATCAACTTCAACAGTCACAAAACTCGAATTTGCTCTCCCATAAATCTTTGCACCCTTAATCCTCTCAAAAACCTTTACGTAACCACTGGTTGTTAAATTTACGGGTTTTATTCCAAACTTCTTTGAATACCTCTGGTTGAATATTTGCTTGTATGTCATCTCCTGGAATCCCATCCAACTGTGAGGTGAAACCAATTTGGATTCGTATATCAGTCTGTAATGTGAAAGTCCAGAGCAGTCCAACAGGTGTATCTTTGCCTCTGTTGTTTTAAACAGTTTTCATTTGGAACGTTCAAACTTCCAACTATCCTGGCATTTGGAGGAACATCGTATATCGTTGGAGCCAATCCAATTCCATATTGAGAAACGTAAACTAGCCAAGATCCTTCGTAATAGTTCCTTCCAGCCTTCTCCAGAGAACCTTCAGCCCAAGTTGCCATTGCATAGAACTTCCCAGTCAGCATCTCAACGTCACTTATGACGTACTTCACATTCAAACTCTCAGCAACAAACTCACTCTCATTCTCATCGAAAGCTGTAAAGAACCACGATGCTCCTGGATTCTTGTTATACTTGTTTCCAATACCCTGCTGGAATGGATTTGCATTTGGCATTCTGTGTGCTATCGCCTCAATCCAATGCCCATAATCCCACCAGCTCATCACACCATAAGTTTTGAATGGATAGTTGTAAGTTGAGTTTCTTGAAGGTTCATAGAGATGATAGAAGTATTCTTCGTAGTTTCCATCTGGGGTGTTGTTTTTAAGCCATGTGAGTGCATCCCACCATTCCCTGTTTATACCTCCAACGTATCTACTCTGATCTTTCGCCATTGAAAGCGTTGGATAGAACAGGAGAGCTATGATTATGATAGATAGTATCAAGCGAAATGAACTTGTCCTTTTGCCTTGAATGTATTTCACGATGCATTCGTAAAAATTCAGTTTATCAAGCAAGAAGTCCAACACTACAGCAGATGTTACTGCACAGACCAATGCAAAGTAGTATGCAAATCTGTTTTGACCACAGAGAGCTATAAACAGGATTATACACCACATAAGAACCAATAGCAACCTTGCATCTCTCTCTCTGTATAAAAGGTAGCATAGGTATAAAAATCCGAAGAATCCGAAGAAGAAAGTCATACCAAAGTGAAACCAAGCTGGAGCCAAGCTGAACGTTCCACCCGTAAAGAAGAAAGGTTGGACTTCGGCTATCGTCAAAGCTCCAGCCTTTGGTTGAATCACACCTGTCACACCGATTATCATGTTCAGGACTTGAGGCGCAAATACTGCTAATATTCCAATCGAAATCAAAGTTAAAATAATGAACGTTAAGGGATATGTAAGTTCTCTTAACTTACGGTACGGTTTAAGATACTTAACCATCTTAAAGACGAACAACAGCGTTAGGCAACCGAGTAATATTACCAATTGGAAAGGAGAATAATGCGTTGTTGAATAGTAAGGAGTCTCAAATGCAAACGGTAGATACAGAATTGAGGCTACGGCAACTGTTATCATTGTCACCTCTATCAAATATCTCGTATCTATAAACTTCTCGAATATTAAAGATATAACCACGAACATCGTCAAGATCATTGCAAATATGAAGCTTGGAGCCCAGGTATCAAGAAACATACCGTACGCAATTCCAGAAAGTATTGCAGATAATATTGCTTTTCTATCTTTAAACGGATCCTTTGAAGATCTCCAAACATTCAAAGCGTAGACATAAAAAGCTAAAGTCGTGATCATCCAAAAGGTTTCCCAACAGTGATGATCGTTGAAGCTTAAAATGCTCCTCTGAAGGAACTGCCCAGGTATCATGGCTATAAGTAGAGACGATATTACACCAACCCTCTTGTTAAACACCTGACTTGAAAATAGGAACATCGGTAGGGTTATCAAGATTCCAGCAATTGCCGGGATGAAGACGAGAATGCTCCTTAAAGCTTCGCCATGAACCTCTCCAAAGGCAATCGCTATTAAAGAACTAAAGTAAACCAAGAAAGGGCCAAAATGCGTGTAGGTTCCGTAAGGATAGTTCGTAAATGAATCGAACCATATTCTGTTTGGGAAGTTCCTTATGCAGTTCTCAATCAGCCTGTAATAGTACCAAGGATCGTTGCCACTGAGCTTTACAGTCCATGTGAAGACATCGTTCCAGGGATTTATCACTCTGATGTAAAAGCTGATCACCATTGCTAAAGCTAAGAACGGAAGATACCAGTAATCTTTCTTCATGCTTTGACTGTCTTTAAAAGACTTATAAGTCTTTTCAGTTTTTATTGTAAATGCTTGCAGACAAATTCAAGAGAATTAAGAGAGTTGCTTGGAAAGTCATGGGAGGGATTTTCAAGAACATGTGGGATTACAAGTTCGTTCCAATCGAGATAATCTCAAGGGATTCGAATGTCGATGTGAATAAGGTTGAAAGAATTTTGAAATACCTTTCCGATGAGAGACTTGTCGAAATTAAGCAGACGGAGTATTTGGGTGGAGCATTTACTTTTTTAGGACTTTCACTCTACTCACTACACAGACTTGTGAGTAAGGGTTACGTAACGATGATTGGGGAGAGGATGGGTGAAGGGAAGGAGAGCGTAATATACAATTGCATCTCAAGATGGAGTGAGGCAATTCTTAAGTTTCATAAGGTTGGATACGTTAGCTTCAGGAGAGTCAGAGAGAAGAGATACTATGGCAATCTACATTATACAGTTCTAATGGTGAGGAGTGCAAAAAACGAATTTAACGCCTTGAAGAAACTTTATGGAAAGGTTAGTGTTCCAAGACCTTACGGATGGGAAGGGAATACTGTTTTGATGGAACTCATAGATGCTAAGGAGTTGTACAAGGTAAAACTTGAGAATCCAAAGGACGTTTTCAATTATATAATCGATGAACTTAAGAAAATGTGGAAGGTTGGAATAGTTCATGGAGATCTCAGTCAGTTCAATATACTCGTAAATCCAGAGGGAGTATGGTTCATAGACTTTCCACAAGCGATCGATTTGAACGAGCGATGTGATGAGAATGTCAAAGAGATTTTTAAGAGAGATATTTCAAACATCTTGAGTTACTTCAAGAAGACGTACAACATCGATGTCGATTTGAATTCTGTCTTGAAATATATATTATAAATAAATACTATATGTATTCATTCGAAGTGGTTTTACGATGATACGGTACCTAATTGGATACTACATCGTATAATTACCTCATCCAAAGTTAGCACATCCAAGACTTAAATAAAGCTATGAGCACTTTGAGCGATCTAATAT
>CAZUUE010000116.1:0-3856 GCA_964623695.1 uncultured archaeon | reverse complement strand
TACGAGATTCCATCTATTTTTATTCAATATGCTTTATATTTTCACACGGTCAGTTTAAACTTTTGTAGGTAATTTTATAGATATCCCATCAACGTTTATCCGTGAACTGGGTAGAGTATAAGAGAAAAAAGCTCGAAGGTTATACCTTGGCTAAGGAAAGGGGGGAAGTTGATGAGGATATAATACCTCTATTGGATTTAATAAACTCCTTTGATTGCTTCGTAACGACTTCAAGCTGTTCTGGTAGAATAGGCATTTTGGATATGCCCGAGTTCGGTGATAAGGTCGAAGCCAAGTTCTTGGGAAAGTGGCACGATATGGTTGAGTTTAAAGACGTTCTGAAGGCTGTAAGAAGGGGTCAAAGAGTTGTGTGGCTAATAATGTATCCTCCTATAATCCACATAGCCTGCAAAGATCTAAGCTGTGCTGAAGAGCTGATTTCTATTGCCAACAAATCTGGGTTCAGGAGGAGTGGAATAATCTCCCTAAAGAATTGGGTTGTTGAAATAACATCCCTTGAAAGGCTTGAATTACCAGTTGCCTTGAATGGTGAGATCATTCTCAGTGAAAGCGCTTTAAAGATAATGGTCGATTTTGCAAATAGAAAACTTGCCAAAAGTAAAGAGAAGTTGAAAAGACTGTACAAAGCCTTAGAAGAGCTCAAAGTTTAGCATATATCACCGTATATTTCCCTAACGAGTCGCTTTAGTGCATATTTGACTTTCTTCAAATCTTCCTTACGTATCTCGTGTTTTTTTGGGCATAAATCATCTACAACAACTCTGCAGTTCTCGTCGAGCACCGCTGGATAAATCCTACATCCCAAAGGACGGTAGTCGTAAATTTTGCATCTATTTTTTTCATCCGAGAAAAAGCACTTCCCGTTTACGTTTCTCAACCTGTAGATTCCGTTAACTTTGACGGCGAAATCTTCTATTTTAAATCCCAAATTTTCAATCCTCTCTATGTCCTTTTCGGTTAAGGGCATCTCGGTGTTATGACAGCATTTACTGCAAAACTTTCCGTTTATGATGCAGCTCAACTTAAGATCACATTGCATTACCTTCACCGCCGATTTTGTCCAAATTTATATCACGCAAAATCTTCTTCAAGATGTTTGACGTCTTTGTGGAGTATTGAATGGCCTTCTTATCTCTATAGGCTATCTCCTTTGGAATGAACTCCTTAGCCATCTCTCTTAGAATGTATTTCCTAATAACTCCACCATCTTTCTTAACTTTTAGCTCGACTGGAATGCTTATGGCACATCTTATGATATCCCACTGCAAGTATGGTGTTAAAATCTTCATCTCCAAGCTGTAAGCGACTTTGTTGTCTCTAACGAGGTTCTTATCACCTATGTTCATTACATCTTTTATGAGCTCTCGTTCAAGTTCTTTATAGCTAAGCTCTTCATACTTCTTGTATCCTCCAAACAACTCATCGGCACCTTGCCCAAAGACAACTTCACTAAAGCCCAACTCCTTGGCGAATCTGACACAAAGATAAATCGGTAAGGCGATTGAAACCTGAAGCTTATCGGTGGTTTCAATGGCAGAAACAACCTTTGGCAGTGCTTCTCTGACCTCTCTTTCTCCAAACTCGTAAACCTCTAACTCCCTTCCAATGGCTTTAGCTGAGTTTTCAACCCACTCCTTCTCAGCCTTTGATGCTGTAACGGTTACAAGTGGTAGATCGTAAAGTCCAGCTAAAAATGAGGAATCTACACCACCTGAGAAGGCTACGCATGCATTTTTCTTTCTAAAGTCGATCAGAGATCTTACAATTCTCTCCTTCAGCTCTTCTATATCGGCATCGATCGGTTTGAACACATCCTCAAATTTGCACTTCTTCCTATCGATGATATCTCCTTCATAACTGATCTTTACAACCTCTCCAGGCAGAACTGGTATCGGTTCTCTCTCAAAGTAACGCTTGAAAGATGAGAACGTTAGAGTCGTGTTGTCGAAGTAGAGCGGTTTACCTCCAAGCACATCTCTCGATATCAGCACATAAGAAGGTCTGAAAGCAACCAAGGCGTAAAAACCTTCGATTTTTAGCGGCAGTTCATCTACGTACTTCAGACTTACGTTGAAATCGCAATCTACAAAGACGTTACCAATCTGCTTTGACGGATACTTTGCACTGGCGTAGATTCTCTTGGCCTTTCCATCTTCAATCTCGGCAAACGCGTAAATAGACATCGCATACAACATACAACTACAATTTTAAAATACTTGTTGTGCTACTTTTGGCATGGGCAGTGTCAAGGATTTAACGGTTCTTAGAGAGCCGAGTAAGGACGAAACTGGTGTAGGAAGATTTGTATTCTCAGATAGATATTCAGTCTTCGATTACGGTGCAATGCCAGATTTGATAGAAGGAAAGGGAAAGGCTCTCTGCATGATTACAGCCTACTTCTTCGAAATCCTGGAAGATATGGGTATAAAAACGCATTACTTGGGTTTGGTTGAGGATGGAAAGGTTAAGAGAATTGATGAGCTTGAAAAGCCGACCGATGTAATGGAGATTAGGCTCGTAAGGGTTCTAAAACCAAAGGACGGTTACGATTATTCTATCTTCAAAATTGAAAGGGCTAACTTTTTGATTCCGCTTGAGGTGATATACAGGAACTCGTTGCCAGAAGGGAGTAGTGTATTCAGGAGACTTGAGAGAGGAGAGATTACGCCTGAGGATTTGGGCTTTGATCACTATCCGAAGCCAAACGAGCGATTGTCAAAACCTATAGTAGATTTCAGCACAAAACTTGAGGACAGGGACAGATACCTTAAAAGGGATGAAGCTAAGGAAATAGCTGGATTGAGCGATGACGAGTTCAATGAGATCGTAAATCTAACGCTAAGGATAGACGATGTTATAACGAGGGAAGTGGCAAAAGCTGGCTTGAGCAACGAAGACGGCAAAATCGAATTTGCTTTTGATGATAGAAGGCGTTTGATGGTTGTTGATGCTGTAGGAACTCCAGATGAGTGCAGGTTTATGCTCGAAGGATTTCACATAAGCAAGGAGGTACTTAGGAAGCACTACCGTAAGACCGATTGGTATAAAAGACTTGAACGTGCTAAAGGAAGTCCAAATTGGAGAGAAATAGCTGGAGAACCACCTAAGCTACCTAAAGATTTGCTAAAAGCTGTGTCTGACATGTATAAAGCTTGTTGCAACGAGATAACTGGAAAAAGGTGGTTTGACGTTGAAAGCCTGAGAAGTGTTGTGAAAAGATTGAGAGAATTAGTTGATTGATAAGTGGTTAAAAGATGGACTATAGATAAAGGTTGGGTCCGATACAGTTTTCAATTTAAGGAATATTAAGTAACTTTAAACCTTTTAAAGCAATAACGTAAGCAGAGGCTGTATGTTTATCTATACCTAGTTTTTTAGCCTTAAATTCACTAATTTTACTCGTATTAGCTGGGTTAACCTAAGATATTTTTAAACCGTATATAAGGAGATTTTAATCTAATCGTATCAGTTACTCTGCTTCTAAATGTTTGTAACGACATAGTTATAGTTTTTGTTGAACCTTTTACCATTTTTAATCTATAGAAACTTCAGCTTACCCAATATGGATAAATCCTCCAAATATATTCTGCTAACTCCGTAATAGCAAGCGTATTTCAGCGTTTCATGAACATCCTTACCGATTATACTCCATACATTGGATACTCCCTATCAAGCGTTCCTGGGAATGCACCCCTTGAAAGATTATTGGATTACTATCGGAAATGGTTTAATGTGGAAAATAATTTTGGGAGATCATATCTGTCGGTCTTTACTAAAAAAATTATAGTCTTGAGCAAAACTATTTATACTAAAACAAAACAACAAAATACATGGG
>CAZUUE010000115.1:0-3871 GCA_964623695.1 uncultured archaeon | reverse complement strand
TTTTATCTAGTTCTTCCGCTGGTAAATGCTTTACTACTTCGTAGACTCGTTTCCTGCCCATGCAGCTGGTCTGTTATTTTTGGTATAAATAGTTTTGCTCAGAACAATATATTACTTTTGGTGGGAACTAAGGTATAAATTTTAAAAACACACCTTCTCCACATCACCGATGTCATCGTCCACCATTCTGCCGTACTCTATAAGAGCGGTGCACACTTCCGCCAGCCAGAGTGCAAGATTTTTCCCGAGCACTCCCTCAAATTTGGAGAGTTCGAGGTAGTGCTTCTCAATTTCTTCGATCCCTCTGAGCACAACAAGCTTAAGCCATGGGTAATAGTGCTCTGGGTTTGAGCGAAAACTCTCGTATATTCGATACAGGCACATGAACCAGAATGCTCCAACGAACTCACTACCGAACTCTTTTCCGAGTGCTTCAGCCCTTTTTACTATCTCGTCAACCCATTCTTTTGCTTCTTCCGGCGTCTTCTTGCTGGAGATTTGAGATATGCACATCGATAGCATGTTTTCCATGAAGAGTGGTTTGGGTTCCTTTATCCTCTCGGCAACCTCCAGACCTCTCTCCACGATCTCGTCAACCCATTCTTTTGCTTCTTCCGGCGTCTTCTCGTCCGAGATTTGAGATATGCACATCGATAGCATGTTTTCCATGAAGAGTGGTTTGGGTTCCTTTATCCTCTCGGCAACCTCCAGACCTCTCTCCACGATCTCGTCAACCCATTCTTTTGCTTCTTCCGGCGTCTTCTCGTCCGAGATTTGAGATATGCACATCGATAGCATGTTTTCCATGAAGAGTGGTTTGGGTTCCTTTATCCTCTCGGCAACCTCCAGAGAGAATGAAGTGCAATCCTCCATGAACTTTCCCGCCGGACTTAGGTTCAATCGAAGCTTGTTCCTAACAATTCTCGATATCACGTTGCAGGCTGGCAGGGCTGCCGTCCTTTCAGCTTTTAACCCCCTCTTCTCAAACTCTTTTACATAAAATTCAACGATGTGCTTACAACCCGCTGAGAATTTCTCTGCATTGAGAAGGTTGAAGTCTAAAGGAGCAGCGTAGGACAGTAGATCTATGGTGAAAGCGTACAGGCTATCTTCAAGGCGGTTCAACCACTCAAGAAACTTCATCAGATTATTCGAAATACAGTCCTTAATGCTTTCATCTGGATAAAGGTAGGATTCTATGAAATTCCTCGCTACTCCGAGGATGTATTCGTCTTTAAACTCGGACTTCTGGAAAATTTCGGATTTGAGATATCTTTCCAGCGAGGGCTTCAGGATTACTTCATCTTCATCCTCTTCACCCATGCCTCCACAAATGCTCCTCTCAAAAATCCTGTGTGATATGAGATCGGGAACAACTCTCACAAATTCTCCTTCCCTCCTGCATGCAACCGAAATAACATCGGTTTCTGTCAGTTGCATTGCGTCATTAACATGCAGTTTTCCAAAAACTGCTGCATGTGTGAGGACTTTTTCACCACCTTCACCAACTTCGGCAAAAATCTGGTCTATTCTCTCATCGACCATCTCATGCCTTATTTTGGACACGTCTCCCGAAATGAGAAGTCCGAGCCCGATCACCGCATAGGTCACAAAACCCTCCGATAGTTCGGAAATCCTCCTGATGTCTTCGTCACTCGCATCTACTTTGAGCCCGTCACTAAGCAACCTCAGCACCCTCTGCGTAAACTCAACATCTGGCTTTAGCGTAACGGTACATTTTATCTCATCGAGACTCCTCAACCCCATCTTCATGAGGTCTCTTCTGATCTCACGGATCTTTCCCCCTTCCAAGAGCGACCTTTCAAGTGCGTCGTATATTCCAGAATCACACGTTACCATCAGAACGTCAATCAGACCCTCCAAAACCAGACCTATCGCCCTCCAGTATTCATCGGAATCTGTCAGGGAGTCGATGACGAGAACCGATCCAGAATAGTCCGTTCCTCTCCTCACGTATGCAAAGTATTCTTCAGCCCTGCTAACGTCCCTCACCAGTCGCCTGACAAGGTAACCCCTGCTTTCAAGCTCTTTCGACAGGAGAAAAGCGAGAGTCGTCTTTCCCGTGCAGTGCTTCCCCTTTATAACAACTATCCTCTTCCCCCTCTCGATCTCCTCCAAAACCTCATCTATTTTCTCAACTCTGACGTATCTCTCGCCGAATTTCCTCTCGTAAAGCCTTTTCGGATTTATGCCTGTGAGTGCATGGATGTGGGAGAAAATCAGCTCCTCAAAGCGATTCGTATCCTCTACCGATTCTTTTGCGATCTCCTTGATGATGTTCGTAATGAGTTCAACTTCTCCAAGCCTTCTGGAAATTTCTTTAATCCTCTCGCCAAACTCGTTGAACGACTGCTGTAACTCTTCAAACTCTTTTTTGAATTCTTCAAACTCTTTCTCAAGTTCTTCAAATTCGTCCACGAGTTTGAGTATCTTCTGGCGATACCTTGGCAAAAGGAGAGATTTCAGTGTAAAAAGGGTCATTGGTGGCAGTCCAGCTTTTTTCTCGATTTCTTCAAGCTTGTGCGGGGGCAGGTGGACGATTCTGCCAAACTCCCTGAATACCTTCTCCTTACCTCTTCTAAGAAGGAAAAACAGTTCAAGCAAGCCAAAGAGGAATCCGCATCCAGTTGCTGCCAGTCCTATCTCAAGAATTTCCTTTTTATGTTCACTAAAGACATTTACTGTTTTCTTAAGTGCATTCTCCAGAAAGTCAAGATTTGGCAGAGTGATTGGGAGAGCTTCGCTAACGCTGTCAAAAAATCTGACGATGCTGTCCAGAACTGTGCTCTTTTTGGACATTATAACCGATAAACTGTGCATGAAACTTTCTCCAGCTCCCTTAAGCCCCTTCTTCAGCACTTCGCCAATTTCAGCACTTCCTATGTTCCAGAGTGTTTCGGGGGAGAATGCAAGCCAGCAGACAGGATAATTTTCATATTTCCTTTTTTCGAAAAACTCCAGTTCCCTATCGAACTCATGGACGTGCTTCGATAGTTTGACAAGTTCATTTAACCTTTTATCATCTATAACCTTGCTCAGTTTTAGCTTTTCTGCGAGCTTCTGAATCTTATCCCTCGCCTTTTTATCATCTATCCTGTAAAGGACTATTTTCTGTATTTCAAGCTCAGACAGAATTCCTTCCCTCGACTCAAGTTTTAAAAGCCATTCACCACGGTAAGTGGTTGTAACTGCACATACTCGCCTGTTTTTCGCAGCTTCAAGGATTTCGCTGTACTTGCCTTCAACTATCAACCTGAATATGTCATCGATTATGAGGATGTTTTCATTACGGGCATGATCTTGAACACCATGCACGCTTTTTGTTTCGGTATCGAGCATGAATTCCGCCCTACCCTTAAATGTTTCGATTAAATCGTGAGTTTTTCCACTTGAGGGAGAAGCTATGAGAAGCAGACTTCCATCTCTCAGCTCGTTCTCAACTTCTCCTATCTCCTCAATCGTTTTAACTTTCTCGATTTTCATGTTCCTCGTAAGGATGTTCTATATTGCTCTGCAACATTTAACTTTTTTGAGTGTGACGAGCAGTAACGAGGCTGAGTAGTGCCGAGGGATCGAAGGAGTATGAGTTTTGTTGTATTTTTTACCGCACAGTGCAATCGAACACTCGGTCATCGACATCTGCAAAAATTGACTGGGATGTTACGGCATGCCGAGATATGAATTGTGTTACCAGTAGCCTACAAGGTTTTCACCTTCACGTTGTATCCCAACTCAATTGAACGACCTCTACTATTGCCTCGCGAAACGGTTTGGTGGTGATAGTGTATTTAAATCATTAGGGTGTTCTTTTTAACTTCATTCAAATAATATTTTAACGGTTTCTGTTAAT
>CAZUUE010000114.1:0-3884 GCA_964623695.1 uncultured archaeon | reverse complement strand
TGCAACGTCGCCATACCTAAAATTGGTTAGTAGTTCTATATAAAGTTTTTGCTCAGCTCTTTGACTTCTCCCTAAGAAGACTTAAAAAGTCCCTCGGTGAGCTGACACATTCGAGTTCGTCTCTCATTACGAAGGTCACACTGTTTACGTCAACTCTGACCTCTTTGTCAACTATGTAAACTGCTTTCGTTGAAAGGACCTTGGAAATTCTACCTAATATGTTTGCCCTCCTGTCAATTTCTCTCACCTGCTTAACGCCTGTAAGTATCTTTTCATCCTCAGCTTGAGAAACGATGTCAAAAGGTGCGAGTCTTATAGGATAAACCCTGACGCCTATACACTCAAGCTTCTCCAGTATCTCCCTTTCTCTCCCAACAAAATCGCATCTCAAATCGATTTCTTCATCTTCAACGAAGTTCAGTATATCTATGGATTTGAAGACACTTCCAAATACCTCCTCGATCTTTAAAGCTGTCTCGATCGATGCGTCTGCATCTTCCTCATACTTCTTAACAGACCTTCTTGAAACTCCCAAGAGGTTTGCAAGATCTCCAAGAGAATATCCAAGCTTTTCTCTCATCTCTCTAAATTTCACACTGTCTATCTTAACGAAGTAACCACCTGGAGATGAATATATGAAAGGATATATACCTTCAACTACGAAGTCGTAAAAAGTTGCGGTGTTTATGACAGGCAGGCCGTGTCTATTGTAAACTACACCCCTATCAAGGTAATCGTTCTTGTACTTTTCACCTATCACTATTGGACTTGCCTTCAAAAGTTTGGCAATTACCTTCATCTCCCTTGCCATCTCGGGCTTTAGAGATTCGATATTGTAAAGTATCTTTAAGAGGAGGATCGTATCGTTCTTTCTTGCAACTATATCGAAACATCTAGGCTTGGTTTCAATTAAATCTGTCACAATGTATCCTGCCTTTGAAAGTATCTTAAGCACGCTTTTTACTATCGCTATCTGCATCAATTTAAAATTCGTCTAAAGCTATATAACACCTTCGTAATTCCCTAATCATGCTTGAAGCGGTTACTTTGGATATACTACCTAGACTGGACACTTGAAACAATGATAATACATCGGTGATACTCATCTTTCAAATTTCAATGGAGAGGGACTTACAATT
Source organism: uncultured archaeon (assembly GCA_964623695.1). Lineage (GTDB taxonomy): Archaea > Halobacteriota > Archaeoglobi > Archaeoglobales > Archaeoglobaceae > Archaeoglobus_B. Next base: position 2,745 of record CAZUUE010000114.1, on the reverse strand, counting down.
TTAATTTTAATGCAGTTGTTCACAAATTTCTAGCTGTTAATGTTAGGAGAATAAACCGTATGGATGGCTTGATAGTTCCTACGATCTTAATCTATCTGCTATGATTTCGGCGACCTTCTTCCCACTTAAAAGCATTCCACCAAATATCGGACCCATCCTTGGCAATCCATAAACGCTTGCAACTGCCATTCCAGTTACAAATAGATTCGGATAAACTTCACCAGACTTCTCAACAACCAGTTTCTCAGCCAACTCTGCATGCATGTATCCCTCACCCCTAACCTCAAACATGTTCGTCTTTTTCGAGGTGATTTTACATACAACCGCATCGTGTCCCGTTGCATCTACAACGACCTTAGACGAAATGACCAAAGGATCAACGTGTAGACCACTCAAATTCGCCGCACTCCAATTTACAACTACTCCCCTGACACCATCCTTAACGACGACATCTTCAACACACACGCCGTTCAAAATCTCAACCTTCCTTGAGACAGATCTTATCAATGAACTTGCGAGTTCTATCGCATCGACTACATAGTGATTATCATCGTATCTCTCATATCTGACGTCAAAATCCTCTAAAATAGGTAAAACCTCTTTCTGAACGACTATCTTATTAAAGAACATTCCCCCACCCCAAATTCCACCACCCAAGCTCAAATTCTTCTCAATAAGACAAACATCGAAATCCGAAAGGTAATGTGCACACGTCAACCCACTCGGTCCTCCTCCAACGATGACGATATCAACATCCAAACATCTCTTCAACCTCTCAAAGTAACTCTCAACAATTGCCCGAGTTATCTTTATCTCCTCAACCATGCTCTGGTTAAATCGTTTGAAGATAAAAGTCTTATCCCCTCAAGTTTGAGGAGCTCCATCTTTATCTTTAATCCGTAACTGAACCCACCTAAACCGCCCTTAGATACGACACGATGGCAGGGGATTATTACGGGAGCTGGATTGAGCTTGAGAACTCTTCCGACCGATCTTGGTGATGTTTTTAAGAATCTTGCAATCTCACCGTAAGTCATGATTTTTCCGTAAGGAATCTCTCTCACAAGCTTAAGAACAGACCTGGCAAAGTCCGTGACCTTTAGATCGATCTCGTAACTCTTAAAATCGATCTTTCTCCCCTTAAAGTATCTTCTAAGATCTCTCTTCAACTTCCTCGCAGTTTTTGATTCAAATCTTTCCTCCACTGGCTCATCCGAAAACTCTACTCTGTGGATTTTTCCATCCGTAATCAACACGTTCACAAAAAGTATCCATTCAACGCTCAACGATTCTATCATTTTTTGCAATCTCCTTGATCCTCTCGATACCACCGATCTCCTTTATAACATCTGCAACCGATTTTGGAACGAATCTCTCCCAGTTTCCACCTTCAACCATAAGCCTTCTTATCTCCCTACCCTGAAGATGTTCCCTTCTGTAAAATCTCGTCCTAACGACCTCAAATCCTGCTTCTTTGAACAACCTTATCACTAAGGGGTTATTTGAAAAAACTATTTCGAAAGGTGGAACCATGGATCTAACGTGAGAAACCCAGAGGGCATTTCTGTATATGTCTTCGAGTGGAATTATATAAACTCTTTTTCTGAGATTTGGATCTATCTCATCCAAAGCTCTTGAAACCATCAAAATCCTTTCTCCCGCTGTGAATGGATTTTCGATCGTGTGGCTCTCTTGGGCACTGCCTATTCCAATTATAAGTTCATCCACCTCATTCACGATTTCCTTAATGATCTCGTGATGGCCCAAGTGGTACGGCTGGAATCTTCCTATAAAGAAACCCCTCATCTCATCCACCTCTCGATAAACTCCCTTGACTTGAGTATCGCTTCAACATCCCTAACCTCGATCGTCATATAACCGTTGTAGTCCTTTGGAATGACGTTGATATCTACACGACCCTCACCCAAGGCGAGATGAAGATCGCTCTTGAGATCGTTGTCGTGAAGATGAACGTTTTTGACCCTGTCGAAGTGCTTTAAGAATACGTCGTGACCGCCTTTACAGAAGTAGTGACCGATGTCGAAAGTTAAACTTACATCCGTGTTCTCTATCAGGAACTCAATGGCAGATCTTAAACTTTCATCGAGTGGGATCGTATTCTCTAACGCCAGTATCTCGGCATCGACATTCCTTAAAAATTTGAACATCTCCGTAGTTATTACACGATAGTTGTGATCTCTGTAAAGTTCTCTTGGAAAGACGAATCCTCTTGCCGTTATGAAACCTGGATTCCAGCCAATGTGAAACGTTATGAGCTTTGCATCGCATCTCTCAGCAAATTCGATCGTTCTACGTAACTCCCTATAACTGGCATCTCTCATGACTTCGCTTACAGATATGAAATTCGTCGATGTGGCTGGTGCATGTAACAGAACTTCGACTTCGTAGCACTCCTTCAACTCCAAGATGTCTTTGGGCTTTAGACTTTCCATTGAATATAGTGGATGATCCATCAAGAGCTCAACGTGATCGAACCCTTTTTTTCTTGCAAATTCGAATGCTTCTCTTGGTTTTTGATCTATCGCAGGCTGAATACCAAGCATCGTTCATATAGAGATTAAAAGTTATTCAATTTTGCGTTCTTGGTTGCGTTGCTCGACTAATCTTCATCGTTCAACAGTAATTGATCACGACCACAGATGAAGGATTATGCCTTGCGGAGCAGTAACAATTTTCATAGAAATTGATAGACACTCTGCGACCGCAACATATTTATATCTCTCT
>CAZUUE010000113.1:0-3890 GCA_964623695.1 uncultured archaeon | reverse complement strand
ATCCTATTTTTATTCAATATACTTTATATTTTCACACGGTCAGTATAATAAATGCTTTTCGTTCACACCGTCAGTACAGATAAATTGCTACAAATCATCGGATAAATTATAAAAACGTTCACGATCTCTTTCTCCTTCTCAAAAGAGACGGTAGATGTATAGCATACTTGCCCTCCTCACCCAAAGCTATGATTATTCCATCCTTTTTGAAAGCGTTTTCGAGGTTTATCTCGTAACAACCCGGTGATACTATCCTAACTATCTCAATTCTCTCACCTTCCTTCTTTTCCCTCTTTCGCTTTGGAATGTATACGAATCTGTTATTTCCACATTCGCAACCACTCAGAATCTTAACGTCCCCATCCTCGTAAACCTTCCCACATCTCGTGCATCTATGTGGCATCTCTATCCCCTTATTAAGGTCTCTATAACGTCTTCTCTTCTTTCAAGTGTCTTAAGTCTGTTTGCCGGCCCTATGACCATCAATCTTCCTCCTTTCCTTCCAAACAACCTACTTAGAAATCCAGAAGATCTTTGCGGATAGCTCTCAACCTCTATACCTACAAACTTCTCGTGATCGATCTCAAGCATGGTCATCTCTATTAGCTTGGCTTCCTCTTCGGGACTCAACCCGGTTTCAAGAACGACGATCTTACCAGATTTAACCTCATCGAGTATCATCCTCAACTTCTCCATTGTTGGCATCTTCGCCAATCTCTCCTTCGATATGAGATTCATCTTAACTTCCATAAACATCACCCGAACTTCTCGGCTAAGATTCTATAAAAGGTATCCATGTTCAAACCCTTTAAAGCAGATATCGGTATCACCGTATGCTGTGGGAATGCGGACTTTATCCTTGCAGGTGATGCGTTTGGTAGATCTATCTTGTTCGCAGCTATCACCAGAGGCAACTTTCTGGCCTCTATGTTTCCGACTATTGTTATGTTTACCTGCGTGAATGGATCTTCGGTCGAATCCATGACTAGTATTATGCCATCCAAATCGTCCAACCACTTTATAGCCTCGATAACTCCTTCGGTAGCCTCTTTTGCTCTCCTCTTGGCTTCTTCTTCACTCAAACCGTATCTCAAGAAGTCGTGGAAGTCAATCTTCGTAGCCAAACCCGGTGTATCGACTATGTCTATCGTTATCTCCCTCCCGTCGACCTCTATCCTCACTCCTTCCCTCAATCTAGCCCTCCTGGTCTCATGAGGTATCTCGCTCACGGGCCCCATGACATCCCCAACCCAGTCCAACAGGATCCTGTTCGCCAATGTCGTTTTTCCGGCATTCGGAGGGCCATAAATACCTATCCTAAGCCTGTTCTTCCTTCTAAAGAATTTCAATATCGCACTAAACTTCCTCTTGATCCTAAGCATCAGTCCCATGCAAATCCCTCTGATATAGAAGGACTAAAAAGTTAAAAACTTTATTCAAACCTTATCGCATCGTTTGGACAGACATCTATACACAAACCGCACTCGTCACAAACATCCATATCAACTCTTGCGACATCGTCAAGCTCAATCGCACCGGTTGGACATTCATCAACACAGTTCCCGCAACCGTCACATGCATCCTCATCTATCACAATTGGCATAAATCAAATCGATTGTAAGATTTAACACTTTCCAAAAACATAAATACATCTGTGATAAATAAAATCATGCCAGCTACGATCGTCGTGGGAGGATTCTGGGGAGATGAAGGTAAAGGGAAAATAATCTCGTATATAGCACACAGCGATAAACCAAGCGTAATTGCAAGGGGCGGAGTTGGCCCAAACGCAGGTCATACTGTTGAGGTTGAAGGGAAGAAGTTTGGTGTCAGGATGTTGCCTTCTGGTTTCGTTTATAAAGATGCAAGACTTTTGATAGGTGCAGGCGTTCTTGTTGACCCAAAGGTATTTTTGAATGAAATTGAGATACTCGATAGGGATTACGATGTCGTAAGGAGAGTTGGAATAGATCACAGATGTGCGATAATTGAAGAGAAACATATAATGGAAGACAGAGGGGACGAACATTTAAGAAAGAAGATCGGGACGACCGGGACGGGATGTGGTCCTGCGAATGTCGATAGAGTTAGAAGAAAGGCCAAGCAGGCTAAGGATATACAAGAACTTAAAGATTTCCTCACAGACGTTCCACTTGAGATAAACGAGGCCTTGGATAAGGGACTTTTTGTCCTGATCGAAGGAACACAGGGATTCGGATTGAGTTTGTATTACGGTACGTATCCGCACGTGACATCAAAAGACACGACAGCATCATCGATAGCTGCAGACGTTGGTGTTGGGCCTACGAGGATAGACGATGTACTAGTCGTTTTCAAGAGCTTTCCTACGAGGGTTGGTGAAGGCCCCTTCCCAACGGAGATCCCTCAAGATGAGGCGGAGAAACTTGGAATAGTTGAATACGGAACTGTAACTGGTAGGAGGAGGAGAATTGGACTCTGGGACGGAAAGATGGCTAGGTATGCTGCTATGATAAACGGAGCTACTCAGGTTGCGATAACGGGAATTGACAAGTTTGATAAGGAATGTCACGGTGTCACAGAATGGGGTAAGTTGACGAAGAAGGCCAAGGAGTTTATAGAAAAGGTGGAAGAAGATGTTAAGGTTCCTGTTACGTTGATCTCAACTGGGCCGGAGCTTCATCAGATCATAGATCTGAGAAGTGAAAAGCTATAATTTAACGAGTTTTGCAACAAAAAATCCAGATGTTTTGTGTTTGTGTGGATAAAAACGCCTACACTTTTCAATTTCGGGATCCAATCCAAATTCTTTTGCTAAAGCTCTATCACCCCACATGACCTTCTCTATCTTTACATCGAAGTTTTCCAGGGCGAACTGTACGACGAACTCGTTTTCCTCAGGTGCGAGCGTACACGTTGAATACACGAGAACTCCACCGTCTTTCAAGCTTTTCAAAGCCGAAGATATAAGATCTCTTTGAAGGTTTGAGCAAAACTCTATGTCTTTCCTTCCATCAACCTTCTTTCTGTTCTTGTCCTTATGTATGACTCCCTCACCACTGCAGGGTGCATCGAGAAGAATCTTATCGACCTTTAAATTCAGTTTGCAGAAGTCTACGGAGTTCATTTGGATCACGGCGGTGTTTAAGACTCCCATCCTATGAACGTTGTCAATTAAAGCCTGAATCCTTTCCGAGTTTAACTCCAAAGCCAGGATAACGCCACGGTTACGCATCAGCTGTGCTATGAATGTAGTCTTTCCTCCTGGAGCTGAAGCGAAATCTACAACTATCTCGTTTGTCTTTGGATCAAGAGCTAGGGGTGGTATGCACGAACTCTTCTCCATGACATAGTAGTAACCCATCAGATACTCCGAAGTTGCCCCTATCGAGTAAGGTTCCTCAACGACCTTGTAGCAAAACGGAACCTCTGTTCTTTCGAGCACGAAGCCTCTACCTTCAAGTCTCTCGATCAACTCCTTTTCATCTATCTTAATCGTGTTCACCCTTATGTGCTTGGGAATTCCCGTCTCCATAGCCTCTATAATCTTAACTGTTTCTTCAAATCCAAAGAAGTTTATCCATCTCCTCACTATGAACTCGTTGTAGCCGTATTTTTTGGACAATTCCAACGACTCCTTGGTTGAGGGGAAATCCATCACCATTTAATAAAGATCTCCAACGTTTTAATAATCGGTTTCGCATCTCACGTCATGACGATCGTGACCGAGATTCACTTTTTTGTCATGGTGTTATTGTTTTAGTTAGGGTCCTTACCAAATCACATCTCAGCCAACCTCTGCAAAACCTTCTTTTCTCTAAAACCCATAGCAACGACAATACCAACCAAAAGGACGTTCAGAGCTGCAAACTTCAACACGGATCTCCTCGTATAGCGGTGCAATCTTCTCA
>CAZUUE010000112.1:0-3927 GCA_964623695.1 uncultured archaeon | reverse complement strand
AAAATAAAATTTTAGATGAGTGTGTTAGGTGAAATAAGCTATTTCCGACGTTTTCGGATTTTTAAGCTATCCTAAAAATGATCCTCGTAATTGCCAACTTTCGGAACTACTGTGAAAAGCTAGGTTTTGCAAGCAACAGTTTTATAAACGATGAAGTCTAATTCTTTCAATGAGAAATACAATTGAAGGTGTCGTAATAGCAGTGGCAGTGATAATGGGATTCTTTATACTCGCACTTTCTCTCGTGTCATTCTACAATGACTTCGTAAATGGAAAAAACGTACAGTATTTCATTGTGGATTTCATATTCTTTGGCTTTGGATTAACGCTTGTGTGTGGAAGCTTAAGGATATACAAGCGATTGGTCATGTTTTCAGTTGTAACCGAGAGTATTTTTGAAGATGTCATGTACAGACGTTTAAAACCACTATTTGACATGGTCGCAAGTGGAACCATAGATATGAACGAAGTTAAGACGAGGATAGTTAGTCTTGAGAAGAGAATAGAAAAGATGGAGGAAGCGCTGACGAAACCTATAGAAGCTCCCGAGAGGTTTGCCTTTAAGAAGACAGCATTTTACATGAGAACTGTTGTAACTCTGATAATCTTCCTAGGAGTCTACAACTTTTTCCTGTCCTACACGTTCCCCTACGAACCTTACTTCTACACGATACTTTACATAATCTGGTGGGCATTCGTAACGATGGAGTTCAACCTCTTTCACAAGATCGAAGCTTGGATCATACTTGGAATTCCAATCCTCATAGTCCCCTCAAGCTCACTCATACTTGCAGCTACCGTGGGATTCGTTCCACTAATGGGCATAATATTCGTTACAACCTTCATCTACGCTTACCTCTACTACCTATACGCAAAGAGCTTGAGCATTGAGAAAGGTAGTAAGAAGGAAGAAAACTTCTTCAATGAAAAGATAAAAGAAAGTTTGAGGAAGATTTTAAGATGGTTGAGAAGTTGATCACCTTCTCTTTAACTCAAGATAGACGTACAGGCTGATTGCAATTATCATGATCGCAGCCGAGTAACTCTTGAAGGCATTGACGAGGTTCTTGTAAAACTGATAGGCCTGTCCGTAAGGACCAATAGAACGGAGTTCGGTAGCGTTTAAGATGAAGTAACTTCCAATATCCTTTATAACGATAGGTTTACCGTTTATCATCACAGCTTCAGCTATTATGTCATCTTTCGTTATCGTCCAGTCGTCTGGTCCAGAGGCATCTCCACCAGTGTATATCTTCTCCCCTTCGATCTTTAAGACACGATGAGATATAGGTAGGTACGTGAAAGGTCTCTTAAAAATGACTATGTCACCCGGCTTTGGATCTATGTATATCGATTGAGCTAAAAACATGTCTCCCCTCTTAAACGTTGGAACCATGCTATCCGATGTAACGACAACGAAGTTTACCTTTTGTGTTAAGAAGAGGAAAACCAACGTTAAAAATAGGAACAAGACGATCACAACTCTTAAGTAAGGCGGCTTCTTAAACCGTGACGTGATCTCCTGAACCCTAGATACTGTTTCTCTTCTCTTCAATCTAACATTTATCCGTTCAAATATTGGAATCTTGTAACCTCTTGTAAGGATGTAAAGGATTGTAATTAAAATTATCATAGATATATAATATATAAATATTATAAGAAATTGATTATATATTAATCTAAAATATTGAAGTATTAATAAAATAAAGAGTATAATTGCAAGAACAATTGCCAAATCCGAAATCATCCTTAAAACTCCTTTCATTTCTTTCACATTACGTGAAAATCTCTTTTTATCCATCCATCTCAAATCCTCGTAGGCCTTTTCAAGTGGTTTGAGGTCGTAATCTAAGTAACCTTTCTCAATCAATCTCTCTACAATTTTCTCGGCGAGTATACTTGGTATTCCGCACTTCTCTGCTATCTTATCCATCCTCCTCTCTCCAAGCATTATAACCTTCAATACCGTCTCCTCAATCTCCGAGATCATGTCAATCACGTATAAGTATTCTCACTATTATCAATGCTGCAAGTATCACGGCGGATATTATGATGAAGATTGCACCCTCTCTTTTCTCGGGTACTGGAGTGGTGGGTGTTGGTGTCATCGGTGCTTTTGCCTTTGCAAAGAACACCTTCACAAGTACCGTTCCTGGTATCTCCACCTTGTAACTACCCTCTTCCATTGGTGTATACTCGAAGCTTATCAATCTTTCTTCGCCCGTCTTAAGAATAATTTTCTTTTCATATGCAGTTTTACCATTTACAAGAACTTTAACTTTAACTTCACCCGTCTGTCCCTCATTCTTTACGCTGAAAGATATCCTAACGGGTTCACCTACGCCAGTTATAAACTTGTCAACGCTCAGGTTGTGATAGGTTATCTTAGGGGGAAGCTTCATCTCTTTCATAACAGTTACCCACATACCCCTATACACATCCAACTGATAGAAAGAATAAAACAATCTCTTAGGTGTGCTTACGTTCTTCCATCCACCTATGGCAAGAAGATTCAATTCCAAATCATGCTTAAGATCCCTCCAGTAGAATGGATTGTCCACTATCAACGTTCCACCATTTTCAAAGAAGTATCTGAGTCTTTCAACCTTTGGCTTACCTCCAACGTAGAAGACGATATCTACATCAAAAAGTTCATTGTAGTCTTTTACACCCTTATAAAGAATGGGGGCTCCGCTCTCTTTCCTTATAACCTCAAGTAGCTTCGGTAAGATCTTCTCAGCCCTCTCATCGCTTCCTTTAAGGAGGGCAATCCTCATGACGTTTGTCTTCTTATTTTTGTTGTTTAAGAATATGTGAGCGAGCAAATTTGTGAGCATCTTTCTTGCACTTTCTCTATTCAAGTTCGGTGATTTAAGATTCTTTATAGCTTCCTCCACTTCGACATCTTTAATCTCTGATATCCCCACACTCCCCAGAATGTAGTTGTTGGGTGAATATATCAACGTCCCGTTTAAAACGTCGCCCACCAAAATGGGTTTATTGTATATCAAGGGTTTGACGACTATCGGCAAGACTCCAGAGATCAAAGAATTTTCAGCTCTCAAGCGTATCAAGTGTCTTCCAATCGGTAGCGGAGGTATTTCGAATGAAACTTCTTTAATTTCGTATCCAGAAAGTTTAACAGTTTTATCATCTACTACCTCTCCGTTTACGAGAACACGAATAGTCGTTTCACCCTCAACGTCTAACCTGTTCATTACATTAACCTTCAACACGTTTGGAGCACCTGCTGGAAGTCTGGATGCTTCCAGTCTTGGATTGAATATTATGAACTGATTTGGAAGACTACGGTACTTCTTAACGTAAAATGTGAGTTCCTTTCTAACGTAAGGAGCGATATCACGTGATATCGTTTCGATACTTACACTGTACGTTTCCGTTTTACCGTGTATGAATTTGTTGTATATATCTTTGTATTTCTTGTAAGTCTCACTGAAGTTAAGAACGTCAAAAACGTAGGCTTCGATTTTATACTTACCCTCTATCCACTCATCCTCAACCTTTAAACTTAGTGTATCGTATATCCTATCTTCGTATCCGATCACCCTCTTCTTAACAACCTTTCCATAAACCGTGTAATCGTTTGGATCCTTCACAACGATCATGAAGTCAACCGCAGCAGCTCTGCCTCTGTTTACATTTTCAACACCCATGTAAAGCTTTAAATCTTCTCCAGGTCTATAAACATTGTCTCTTGTTACGTATTTATTGTAATCGTGGACGAACGTGACAAATGCAACCTTGAAGTCAGACTGTGAGATTGCAGAAGATGGTATTAAACAAGCTAAGATTGCGATTAAAGTAACAATTAAAAATTCAAAGCTGAATTTAATCTTCATACTCATTTGGGGTTTAATCGAGATTTAAATTTTGCTAAAAAGGTCAAAAATTAAAATTGATCATTTG
>CAZUUE010000111.1:0-3930 GCA_964623695.1 uncultured archaeon | reverse complement strand
CATCTATTGTAATACTATCTTTCTTAGTTATATATTCTATAAAGATTATTATAGAAATTTTATTTGAACAACCACATTAATCCCACAAAATCTCAACACTCTCAATCCTGAAATCTGGTTTTGCGTAAGATTCCTCCAAAGATGTGACGTAACCATGTTTATACATGAGCAAACCCGTATAAGCTATCATTGCACCGTTATCTCCCATCAACTCCTTCGGCGGTGCATAGAACTTTGCACCTCTGTCTTCACACATAACTTTCAACATCTCTTGTAATCTCTCGTTTGCTCCAACCCCTCCAACCAAAAGAACTTCATCTAAGCCTAAGTAAGCTAAAGCCCTCTCCGTAACCTCAACCAACATAGCAAACGCCGTCTCTTGGAAACTGTAAGCAACATCCTCCTTACTAACTCCATCATCGTACAACCTCTGCGCGGATGTAACGAGACCACTGAAAGAGAAGTCCATCCCCTTAACGACGTAAGGCAACTCGTAATAATTCCTCCCCTTCCTCGCAAGCTCTTCGATCTTTGGTCCTCCTGGATGCCTCAAACCCATGTGCCTGGCAAGTTTATCTAACGCGTTCCCGATACCTATATCCAAAGTCTCACCGAAAACCCTGTACCTATTACCCCTTCTTGCGATAACTTGACTGTTCCCACCACTGACGTATAAAGCAACGGGATTTCTTGCCTTTGTCTTCCACCTTCCAACCTCCACGTGAGCCAGGCAGTGGTTCACTCCAACCAAAGGTTTTTTGAACTTCAAAGATAGAAACCTTGCTACCGTTGCGACAACCCTCAGACAAGGACCCAATCCAGGCCCTTGAGAGAACGCAACGACATCTATCTCATCAATCGGAACAACAGACAAAACTTTTTTAATTAAACTCCCTATCTTCTCCGAATGATGCTGAGATGCCTCTCTAGGATGAATACCACCCTCCTTTGGTATGTATGGATCTTCAAACATCGCTATTACGTCGTTCTCATCAACAACAGCAACGCTCAAACTCCAAGCGGTCCCTTCAATTCCAAGAGCCTTCATCTCTTGAATTCGGTATAACCACACCTACCACAAGTCCTTCTGTCTTTGTGTTCGGCTAAGAAGACACCCTCACCGCATCTCGGACAGAACTTCCTCTTCCTCACAACCTTGTCTCCCTTTATTTCATAGTATTTATATACACATTCAGCCCCCTTTGCCATACTCACACCTCTCCAAAGTTCCTCTTAATTATATAATCTTCCTCAATTTCCTTCAGATCCTCCGATGTGTCGTATATCTTAACGTAACACTTCGCCTCCTGCTTTCCAAACTCTGGCTTTATGTATTGAACAACTATCCTATCGAGTTCGGCGTTGAAGAGCCCTGCAAACTTCTCCCTAACCTCACTTCTCTTGGGGTAGCTCTCTCCCCAATAGGCTATCTTTGCATGTATCTCCCTTCTCTTCAACAGCGGATTGTATCTATCCCTCTCGACGATGATCTTCATACATCCACCCCCTAACCTTTTCCAATGTCATCCCGTAACTCTCCATCCTCTCAAACATTCTCAATATTATAACCTTTCTCTCATCGTTTACATCAACCCTAACGACACCCTCATTAGGTTGCCCGTAAAGTATCACAGATCCACTCGGTAGTAAAGCTACAAACGGCATCACAGCCAGATCTTCCTCACCTTCAACAAGTATCCTAACGTTTCTACCTTTCAACGCAAGTCTTATCGCTCGGTATACACATTCAACCAAATCCTCAGTTATGCATCCGGCTGGATTCTTAGCGATCAGCTCATCGTAACCAATCGACAGACATCTTATCTCATCGACGGAATCTATCTCTCTCCTCAAACTCCTACCATCGAAAACGATTATGTTTGGCTTGAAACCAGCCTTCAAGGTAGTTATTGTGACTATATCACCCACACAGACCAAGAATTCGTTTCCTCTAACGGCAAGGTTTACATCGTTAAATACATGTCCAAAAGGCTTCTTTGCAAAAGATCTCACTTCATCGGTTAACTTCAGCATTTCACTCAACTTGTAAAGCGTATTTACCTGGTCTATCGATACCCAACCTCTTTGCAATTTCACTCTTTCCTGGATTTACTATTATTACGTATCCGTACCACTCCTTCGTTAGTTCCGTGCTTCCACAGTTCGTGCAAACCTCAGTATCGACATTTACAAATCTACAATGCTTACAAGCCAATTCAGCCATGCTTAACTTCCTCCTCGATCCATTCAAGCTTTCCCAACCAAGGTTGTCTCATGGTTAAACCAATCTTACTCTTTAAAGGATCTCTCTCCTTCAAACTTAAAGCGACTATTCTAGCTCTAACCAGATCCCCCCTACCTATCGTTCTCTTAGTCTCCTTTCCTATCAACCTCTCGTTCTTCTCATCGTAAACTATATAATCGTCCATTATCTGGCTCCTGTGCAACAAGGCATCCAAGGGTCCGATGGAGACGAACACACCGAATTCAACGACCTCGACAACCTCCCCCTCAACCACTTCATGGAGTAGAGGTTTGAACGTCAATGCCGTAAATTCAACATCGAAGTAAACACCACCATCCCCCTCAACCAATCTACCTTCACCTATGTAATCTACACTTTCAATTCCGATCACCATACCGTACTCTGAATCCAACCTACCTTCAAACTGCTCCCAAAGTAGATCCACAATTACATCCTCCAAATCCTCATCAAGCCTGTTTGGAGGAACTCTGACAGTGTCTCTCACCTTCACCCTGGCATACATAACTTCACAGTTAAGATCTTATCTTTTAAGTTTTTCTACTATCTAAGCCCTAACCAAAAACTTCAAAAACCCAAAATCCGTTAAAACTTGAATCTCACCCTCTAAAGCCTTATCCAACTCAAAATCTCCTGTGTCAACTCTCAGACAGTCTAACCCTTTAAGCTTGTCCATCGTAGATACGACCAATATCTTACTCCTATCTACCTTTCTTAAAACATCCGGGCTTATCTGTAGATTTCCTCTCCCAAATATAAAACCTTGCCCTCCTATGGGAGTTACAACAATCCAAGCATCGTTCTTTTCAACTATTGAAATCAAATCCTTCTCATTTACATCTTTTATAAACTTACCTTTAATGTAAACGTCAACACCCGTCAAAGTCTTATCAAACCCCAAAGATTTTACCAGATGATAAACAGTTCCACCGGGACCGAATATGTAAACTCCATCCTTTTTAAAAACCTTGAGGAAGTTTCTGAACAATTCGTCTTTGTTACCGCCGTACCTCCTCTTCACGTTCTGAATGAAGTTTGAAATTACTGGAACGTTTAGATATCCAAATATCTTTAAAACAATCTCATCCTTTGACAGGTAACTCTCATCGACATCCACGACCTCCCTCAACTCAAGATGAGTCTTACCTCTAACAAAAGCTCTAACAACTTCGGCACACGCTCTTGGATTTAATGCAAAAACTCCAGAGTACATCTTAACCCCAGAAGGGACACCCATAACCGGGACACTGTCACCAACAACTTCACAGATATCCCTCGCAGTCCCATCACCACCTACGAAAACTATTAGATCAAGATTTTGCATCCTTTTAACGGCTTCCTTCGTATCTTCCGCAGTTGTTTCATCATCAACTTCGTAAATAACTACAGGATCAAAACCAGCATTTTTTACAACATCTTCACCCATCTTACCCGAACACGTATATATCTTAACATCGACTTTAAGGTTCTTCAAGAACTCAAGAGCTCTCTTGTTTGATACAGGCTTTGCACCAAGCTTTAAAGCCAAATGATACTTCCCATCCGTTCCCTTCAATCCAACTCTCCCACCCATTCCGGCTATGGGATTAACAACGAAACCTACTCTAAACTCCTTATTCCACCTTTCGTACTCATCCAACACACCTATTCCATAATTATTTAAAAAT
>CAZUUE010000110.1:0-3931 GCA_964623695.1 uncultured archaeon | reverse complement strand
ATATTAATAATATTATAAAAAATTAGACAGTGATTTTACGACACAGTACCCATTTATCGGGGTACTATATATCATATAACTACCAATTAAACAAGTTAAAGGTTTTATCTTCAAGTTTGCCAGTATTATTAATGAGCATGCGTTACTATGTAAAGAGGGGGTTTGAGGATGATCTCATCGAAAACTTAGATAAATATCGATCATGTGGAATTTTGGGTTTGGCTGGAATGGGAAAAACGACAACCGCAAGGTACATCTACGTTAAATTGAAGAGGAAGGGTGTTAACGTTGTCTATCTAACATCCGATAATGAATCAAAAACGATTGAGTTCAACCTCTCCAAGGATGATAAAGAAGTTGTGAGGTGTATATCCCTGAGACAAGTTTGGAGTAAGACAGGGGACGAGGTTACAGCTTTGGCACACGCTGTTGTTAGAGCCATCAAAGGTTCCACTGTAAGTGGGCTTAGTGAGAAGGCAAGAAGGGCTTTAGAGTGGATTGTTGAAAAGTTCAGTGGTAAGAAGATTGAAAAGATTGAGCATTTGGAACGCATAAAACTTAGGGTTTCGGTTGGAGGAGAGGAGATTAAAGAGGTTGTTGATAAGTTTTACAAGTGGTTTGAGGGTGTATTTGGTGAGGAGATAGTTAAAAAATTGGGTAGTGTTAAGGAGGTTAAACATTTGATAGAGAGCTTCTTCGATCGTGTTAGGGGAATTGAGACGAGTACGTTGGAATTGCTGTTTGAGTCAGTTGCGTTTGTAATGGCTGGACTTATTCCAGTTTCAATTGCAAGATCTGTTGCGCATTTGCTTAAGACTGAGCCAGAGATAAAGGAGAATGTTGTCTTCATAGTTGATGACATTGCGGATTTGAATGAATCCGAGCTTACAAACCTCGTGAAATTCTTGGGGGTTGTGATGGAGAACGATGGGAGAGTTCTGTTTGTTAAGAGGTTGAATGACGCTAGTACGGAGGGACTTAATGATTACATGGACATTTTGAAGTTCTTTAGCATGGAGAGTGGTATAGATCTCGATAGGGTTCTGTTTAGGGGAGCTAAGGATTACTTTGACGTTGACTTGAGGAAAAGGTTGTTTTTGATGGATTCGGCCGAAAAAGAAGAGTTTAGAAGTATTTTGGAAGCAAACGGTTACAAGGTTGAGGATGAGGATTTAGATGTCATTTACAATGCTTCCGCTGGAACGATATGCATAGCATTGTACATGCTTGAGATGGGTTTCAGCGTTGAAGATATGAAAAAAATTGCAAAGCCTGAGATGTATTACACTTGGTCTAAAATTTCAAAGTGCGAGAATGAAGAAGAGAGGAGGAAGATGATAGAGTCAAACAAGGCACTTAGATTTAGAAGCATCTTCAAGATCTATTGTAGGCTCAGAGAGAAGAATCCATGTTATGTTGCCCTCTTGGTTAATCATGTTGCTGAAGAAGAGCTTGAGAGGTTTTGTAGTGATGATAGAATTTTGGATAGGTTTGGAAGTTGTAAGGTTGTCTCATTTAGTGATGAGTATTACTGGATCTTGGAGAGTTGTGAGGAATATTATCTTGGAAAGAGGAGGAAGGTTTACAGAATTAGGGATGACTGGAGGAAGTTTTCATACTTTGTACATGCTTTGTGTGATCATCATGTTCACGGAAAGGAAGTTGAAGAAGATTTGAAAGTTGTGAGAGATGTTTTGACTGACATTTTCGATGACGAGCTTGAGAAGAGCGGTCAATTTACTTACAGAATGCTCTGGTTTGGTTTGGAAAACATTGAGTGGTTGTTTGAGAGGGGGATTTTGAAGCCGAAGTCAGCCTTTATCTGGGGTAGGCTTGCATTATCGTATTTGCCAAGGAAGGGAATTGAATCCTTGAGGGTGGTTTTTAAAACTTGGATTGAAAGATTTAATGAGATAGTTGGAGATAGAGATAAGTTAATCCATGCATTGTGCTTCGCGAGAGATTTGGCCGAGTTCGGTAGGTTTTTGCTTAAAGAGGAGTCATATTACGAAATTGCGAAATCTCTTAAAGGATTTTTGGATAAGATTGAAGGAGATGAAGCTGTTTTGTGTTGGAAGACTTGGGCATATTCAAGTCTTGCTACTGGCTTGTGTTATAAAGGTTACATAGATTACTGTAATAAATGTTTGAGTAAGGCGGAGGAAACCTTGAATAGGTTGAATAAGCTGAGATATTTAGCAGAGGTAGGATATCTGACACGTAAGGCTAAGATTAGTAAGATTAGAAAAGAAGAAGATGCTATTCAAATTCTTGAAAGGTGTTTGGATATTTTGAAGGTATTGAAATTTGAAGATTACATAGCAGAGTTTTTCAAGCCCCTTGGTGGAGATGCGGAGGAGATGTTTGAGGAACTACTTAAGGATTGGAAGAAAGATATAAGTTACGATTTGGGTTATGTTTACTTTGGAATTAACTTGGATGAAGCGAGGAGATACTTTGAGGAGAGCTTGAAGTATACTCGATTTCGCAAATTGAATTCTTTAAGCCTTATTGGAAGGATTGAGGTTTTGAAAAATTACAGATTTGAATTCGAGGTTGATGGTGAAAGATACAACTTCGAGAAGCTGTGGAAGATGTTGGAAGATAAGATTTACATGTTTAGTAACGAGGAGGTCGCACATGTATGCGCCGAACACCTGATAAGCTCAATTTTAATTAGAAGGTTTGATGAGAAGCTTTTGGGTTATCTTGATTGCGATAGGGCAGTTAAAACTCTGTTTTACGGTTTGAGTTGGATTTTGGGTTACAAGCTTAAGGACTTTAACGATCTGATCGAAATACTCAGGGATTTCGATCTAATGAGATTTCCCCATTTTGATGATGTGAGGAAACAAGTTCACATCGATGAAGTTAAGATAGAGGTTAAGGAAATGTACAATTGCATCTTGGAGAATAAAAAGAAAGAATACGAAACTTACAAGAGACTGGTTTGGAATAAAGTATACTATTCAGATCAATTACTCACAAGAATCATCTTCTTCTACGTAACGGGCGATCTGGAGACTGCTAAGGGTTTGTCCGAGTCCACAAGCGCTCAATTTCCAAAAATCCCGAGCGAACTTTTCAAGGAGTTGGCCAATGCAATAGATGAGGAGATGAAAGCAAAAAGCGATTACGAAAAGGAAAAAGCGCAAGAGAAAGTCAAAAAATCTTTCGTCAAGTTGTTTTATTATATGGTTTAAAGTCTTGCTTAAGGTTTATGAAAGATTTGTACTTTTCATACCGCTGAAAAATTGATGGTAAGTAGTTCGTTATATCCAACTTATAGTCGGATGCATAATGTTCTAAACATAAGGTTATGGAATATGCCAATTCTACGTTTATCTGCTACTGTTAAGTCAAATAACTGTTGAGATTAGTATAACTCTTTCTGCACAGAACTATAATTTTCAACGGAGTTAAACCTCAACCTCATGAACTTTCTCGGCTGATTCATTCCAGCCTTTATCACTCTTATCTCAAAAGGAAAATCATCTCCGAGCTCTTCTCTGAATGCTTCAAGTCTCAGAAGCATGTTTTTTATTGCATTATCGCTTAATCCCGTAGCAATCCCCAAAGCCCTCTGACATAGCTCTCCCCTTTTGCAGTTGCAAAAATCCTTATCCCTCATCTTCCTGCAATAATCCAAGCCCCTTTTAATCTCATCCGCTCTCTGCAAAGCCCTCAAAACCTTCAACCAATTTACCAGAGCCATGATTAACCATAATGGTTAATCAATTTAAACCTTTTGATTAACTGTAATGGTTAATTGCGCGACGATATGAACTTTTGATTAACCGTAACGGTTAATAACATTCGGGGACTAATCCCTATTGTGAAACTCGTATTGAATGGAACATGGAATGATGTTTGTAAAAGGGCTTTGGAATATGCCGAAGAGGTCAGGCAAAAGTACGGTTTAAAATTAACT
>CAZUUE010000109.1:0-4006 GCA_964623695.1 uncultured archaeon | reverse complement strand
ATACGACGTAATAGTCTTTAACTATCCAGAAGAAAGATTTAAGAGCTGGGAGATAAAGAAAATTGATAAATGGCTTAAAGATGGAAAAAGATTGGTGTTCACTTCTTACTATAGAAATATAGACTCAACTGCTGAAAATATAAACAGGGTGCTGACCAAGCTTGAAATACCCATAAGAATTAACAACGATGTTGTAATTGATCCCGAGAACAATGCTGGAGACATGATGTTTCCAATTGCGAGATACAATGAGTATAAGGTTGTGATGCCCTGCACATGTTCAATAACTGCACAGAACTACGCACTGGTAATAACATCGGACAAAGCTGTGACACACCCAACTGGATTAAAAAAACCCGTTTTGGGAGTTAAGATTAAAATGTGGGGTGAACTTGTCGTTCTGGGAACGTGCGTATTCTGGGATAACCACTGCATAGAATTCGAAGACAATAAGATACTCGCTTTGGATTTGCTTCAACTTTAGTTGTTGCTAAGTGCAAATTTTATCTTCTCAAATGACACATTCAAAAACCTAAATCAAAATTGGAATTCCAAAAACTTGTTAAACTCTGATATCAATTTAAAGTTGTGACTAAAAAGAAAGAGCTCATAAGTCATCTGCTTGAAATCAAAGCGTTGAAGTTTGGCGAGTTCATACTTTCGTCTGGAAAGAAGAGCAACGTTTATGTTGACATAAAGCTCGCATGCACACATCCGCATATATTAAAGACGATTGCTGAGCTTATGGCTGAAAAAGTTAAAAACTTAGATTTTGATAAAATTGCATGTATAGAACTTGGGGGAGTTCCTTTAGCTGTCGCTCTATCACTTGAACTTAAAAAGCCAATTGTAATATTCAGAAAGGAGAAGAAGGATTATGGAGTTAAAGGTGACTGCATAGGAGAGATCAAAACTGGTGAGAGGATTCTGGTTGTTGAAGATGTAACAACAACTGGAAAATCAGCTTTATCAGTTGTGAAGAGAGTTAAAGATAGGGGAGGGGAGGTTGTGGCAGTCCTGACAGTTGTAGATAGGGGGGAGGGCGCCAAAGATGTTCTGAAAAATCTCATCTCAGTTTTAAAGATTGACGAGCTCCTTAAACGGTCAGCGTAGAAGAATTTAAATATCGATTTGAATTGCAAGTTTTGCTATGGGCAAGATCGAGAGGTTGACAAAGAGGAAGACCAATCCAAACTTGGTTAAGCTAATCGAGATCCTCTTTAAAACCTCAGCCGAAAACAACGTAAAGATCTGGAAAGACATAGCTGAAAGACTTGCAAGACCCAGAAGGTTACATGCAGAGGTAAACGTATCGAAAATTCAGAGATACGCAAACGAAGGTGATACGATAGTTGTGCCAGGAAAGGTTCTTGGTGGTGGAAAGATAACGAAGCCTGTAACCGTTGCAGCTTTGAGTTTCTCCGAATCCGCAAAACGTAAGATAAAAGCGGTAGGTGGCAGGTGTTTGAGCATAAGAGAACTGATCGAAATGAATCCGAGAGGTAGCAACGTCAGGATCATGTGTTGAGGTGATTTTTATGTCCGTTAACGTTAAGAGGGTTTTGAAGACATTGGGTGATGACTACACGGTCATAAACGCTGAGGGACACATACTTGGTAGACTTTCGAGTGTGATTGCAAAGAGACTCCTAAAGGGAGAGAAGATTGTCGTCGTAAACGCCGAAAAGACAATTGTAACTGGAGACAGGGAAATGGTATTCAAGAGGTATAAGGAGAAGTACGATAGAGGTAGCAAGGAGAAAGGACCTTACTTCCCGAGACATCCAGAAAAGATATTCAAAAGGACAGTCAGAGGAATGCTACCTTGGAAGAGCAAGAGGGGTAGGGATGCTTACAGAAGGCTTAGGGTTTTCATGGGTGTTCCAGACGAGCTTAAAGATAGAGAGTTTGAAACGGTTGAGATGGCATTGTATGAGAAGATCTGCAAGACCGAAAAATTCGTAACATTAGCTGAGATTTGTGAGTATCTAGGTTTTAGGTGTTCGGCATGAGGGTCGTGATAACAAGTGGGAAGAGAAAGACCGCAATTGCGAAGGCTGTTGTTAGGAGTGGTGTTGGAAGGGTTAGGATAAACAAGATACCGATTGAGATCTTTCAGCCAGAGCTTGCAAGGTTAACGATAATGGAACCTCTCATAATAGCGAAAGATTTGGCGAAAGAGGTTGACATAGATGTCACAGTGAGAGGAGGAGGTGTGATGGGTCAGGCCGAAGCTGCAAGGACTGCAATTGCAAGAGGTTTGGTTGAGTGGAGCGGAGATGAGGAACTAAGAAGAGCCTACTTGGAATACGACAGATTTCTACTTGTTAACGACGTGAGAAGAAAGGAGCCAAAGAAGCAGGGTGGAAGAGGAGCTAGAAAGAGGAGACAAACATCGTATAGGTAAAGATTTTATACAGTTCTTGAAACGGTGGAAAGGATGGAAGGTGTAGACTTCCCGATCAGATGCTTTAGCTGTGGAGCTGTGATAGGTCATCTGTATTCGGAATACAAGAAGAAGCTTGAAGAGGGAAAGAGCCCGAAGGAAGCTTTAGATGAAATGGGAATTTATAGGTATTGCTGTAGGAGGATGTTCTTAACTTACAGATCCGTGATTGAGGAAATTGCGAGGTTTCATGGGGCCGTGGGGTAGCCTGGTTATCCTCCCGGCTTCGGGAGCCGGTGACCCGAGTTCAAATCTCGGCGGCCCCATTGAGAGGTGATGTCCATTAAACGAACGTTCCCATTTGAATATACTCGATTTGAAAAAGCCCGTATCATCGGTTCAAGAGCTCTACAAATCGCCTTAGGGGCTCCGATACTGATAGAGACAAACAGCATAGATCCGCTTGAGATTGCAAAGGAAGAGTTTGAGAGAGGTGTAATCCCAATAACTGTTAGGAGAAGGAGGGAAAGTATAGTTTGGCTTGAAAGGTATGACATGTTTTAATTTTTTAATTTCCTCAAAGTTATCCTCTCAACTATACTTTCAACCCTACCAACATCTTCACATATATCTTCGGCTATCTTTTTTGGATCTCTCTCACCGATCAAAATCATGTAGTTCTCGATGAAGTCTTCGGCGACATCGTCATCGTCCAAATCCCAAACCCCAGAGAACATCGGATGCATGTCGTTCAAAAAATCAGCAACACCTTTGAAGTTTCTCCCGGTCAGTAGATCATTCACATAATCGTGTCCAAAGAACTGACAGTCCCTCAGTATATCCATAACTGCACATCTCAAACTCTCGACATCGTAAACCCTGTTCAAGGGCGAATACTTTCTAACTATCTCGTCCATCTCAACCTTCGAGTATTCGAATATCCTCTCCCTCCTACTCTTGCCTCTTGAAACTTTACTCAAGACATCGTACGTTCTTGAATCTATTGGACTAAGTCTCTTCTTCCATCCACTGTTTAAGTTCACCGCATAGATTCCGTCAATCGATCTCAAATCGTTCCTCGTTAAGTTATACAACTCATCCGATGTTGCAAGAGACGATATGATAACTCTGATCATTGCATGCTCCTTCAAGTTCTTCCTCGATACGACATTTATGTATCTGATATCGAACTCCTTTATTAAGAGCTCGTCCATCATAGAGAATTTATCTTGAGACGTATAAATCCTTTGATGAAGCATCCGTGCATAGTTCAGATAAGAGATATCGATGATGAAAAGGTCAAAGAAGCAGTTCATAGGGCGAAGAAGTTTAACGTTGACATTTGTAAAGTTAAGAACGGTATAGACATATACTTCGAGGACGTTAACGATGCAAGAACATTCATATCAAGCTTAAAGAGGATTTCAAATTTTAAAATCAAGTTCAGCACGAGGTTTGCTGGAGTCAGAAGAGGGAGAGTTAGAGTTCTGTTTGTTTACTGTCTGAGAGGACAACGTTTTTAAATCCAACCGTATCTACTAAATTAAGGGCCGGTAGCTTAGCTGGGTAGAGCGCGGGACTCTTAATCCCGCGGTCGGGGGTTCAAATCCCTCCCGGCCC
>CAZUUE010000108.1:2427-4018 GCA_964623695.1 uncultured archaeon | reverse complement strand
TGTTGTTGGGTTTGGTGATTGGGTTGGTAATAATGATGCTAGTGACAGCTTTGGACTTGAACAAGGGATTAGTAGCATATTACAGCTTTGATGATGTATCTGGAAACATACTGCCAGATGACAGTGGAAATGGAAATAATGGTGTAATTTACGGAAATCCCAAGATTGTCGATGGGATTAGGGGTAAGGCTTTGGAGTTTGATGGAATTAATGATTATGTAAGGATTAAAGACTTGGTCCCATATATTTCTAATGATTTCAGCTTAGTTGCATGGGTAAAACCAATCTCATTCACAAATCATAGAGAAGGTATAATCGGCTCAGGTTGGCATTTTCATGATTGGTATTTAACTGCTGTAGGACAGAGAGATAACAAGGGATTTGCTGTTCATACAGGAAGAGGTAGTGAATATCCAAAACCTGGTTTATACTATGCTACTTATCGTCCAATTTCAGTAGGAGAGTGGTATTTTATCGTAGGTGTTCGAGACGGGAGTACATTAAAACTTTATATCAATGGAGAATTAAAAGCGGTTAAGTATGATACTCTTTGGGGTAAAGAGGAGGGTTATCCATTTTACATAGCAAGAACACATGCTGGTCTTGATTGGTACGAAGGAGAACGTTTTAACGGGATAATAGATGAGGTCCGCATCTACAACAGAGCTTTAAGCGAAGAAGAAATTAAAGCACTATACGAACAAACAGCACTAACACCAAAACCCAAGCTAACACTCACAATCGAATGCGATCCAACACTCAAGCAAGGAGAGATAAGACAAGCAAAGTTAACAGCCGAAAATATAGGCAATGCTGATGCAAAGGACGTAAAAATCACGATAACATCTCCTTCATTAGGTATAAACGTTCAAAAGAGCTATGACGTAATCCCATCTAAGGAAGCAAGAACGATAACGTTCCAAGTTTCACCAACTGAAGCTGGGAAATTTAAGATTACAGCAATGGCAGAATATTGGGACGATCAAGGTAACAAATACATAGAAACAGCAGAGAAGGTTATAGAGGTTAAGTCTGTGATGTTTCCTTCACCAACTGTCACATCAACAGTAATCAAAAAGCCACCGATAGCAATAGCTGGTGAAGACGTTAAGGTTTACGAAGGCTCTGAAGTAATCTTATCTGCCTTAGCGAGCTACGATCCCGATGGCACAATTGTAAGCTATTGTTGGATAGATGAAAACGGTATAACTCTCTCAAACTCTCCAATCCTCAGATACTTCTTCCCCGTTGGAACTCACATGATAACGCTAAAGGTTACAGACAACGACGGATTAAGTTCAACTGACACGGTTAGGGTTACTGTCTTAGCCAAAGAAAAAGGAAAACCTATGATAGTCGTCAGTCAATCATCTATAAGTGGTGAGGAGGGATTATACACGGTTACTATTACAAACACCGGAGACTCACAAGCTTACAACGTTAGAGTAATCGAAAGAATACCATCGGAAATAATCATCAGTTACGTTGAAGGTGCAATGTCATCAGACAGTTTAATAACTTGGAACGGTGATCTAAAGCCAAACGAACAGCACAGCATCAAGCACTCCCTAAAACTCCAAACAGATCAAGC
>CAZUUE010000108.1:0-2327 GCA_964623695.1 uncultured archaeon | reverse complement strand
GAGCAAACCCTGATAATCATAACAGCAATAGTTGTTGTTGGTGTCGTAGCTGTTGCAGTTGCGATAGCAATGATGAAGAGAAAACCACCAGAAATTCAAATCAGAGAGTAACCCAATCATTCATTTTTTAATAAAACTCTTACAACTCAAAACTTTTAATCTTTTGGAAAACGGTAGATAGAATGGTAAAAGAGATTGTGATTGTAAGTGAGGATGGAATAGTCATCGTGAAGAGAAGGTCAAAAAGATCCAAAAAGATAGCTGGAAGTAGAGTAATAATACCCTATGGAATAATCCAGCAGATGGAGATTAGGGTTGAATCTGTATTCAGACCAAACGCTGAAGATGTTGAAACAACTTACGCTCTAACGGGCAACAACGTTATGGAGATGTTACACACATTCACATCCAAGGAAGTTATAAGATCCGCAACACCCTTTGAAATTCACACAAAGGTTGAAGCTAAGGTGAAGCAAATTCTTGAGGAGAGGGCTGAAGTTGGGAAGGCATCAACTGTAATCGACATTCACACCCATCCTCAAGGCTCACCAGTTCCATCGGATCAAGATCTTATCGTATTCAAGAGGGCATACGCTGTTTACAGCAGACACTTCGAAAAAGTCTTCTTTGGAATTCATGCTGTTTCAGAGGAGCTTAAGATTAGGAGGAAAAAACCAGAGGTAAAATTTAATGTCGTAAGCTGGTGTTCTCTAAACAGGAAACACGAACTTGCCTTCTATGATTGTGACGGTAATCCCGTGGAGGTGGAGGTATGGATGTGATAGATGAGCTTTGTCAAAAGCTCAGGGAGATTGAGGAGGGTGAAACGATAGCACTACTCATATTGGATTACCTCATGAACGACAGGAAGATAACGTTGATGTCTATACTTGCATCCTTCAGAGAGGAGAAGTATGAACAGCCAAAACTCACCAAGATGGAGAAGGCTGTTTATGAACTCGTTAAGGAACTTGGAGCTGTGACAATTGACGATGTAATAGAGAATCTGGGTGACAAAATCGAATCACTGAAGTATAGAACTCATGCAAACGACACATTAAACAGCTTGGTTAGGAAGGGTTTGATAGGTAAGATAAGCTATGGTAAAAACGTTCTGTTCTTAACACCCGAAGAGGCTGTAATTCAGGCTATGAAGGATCTTGAAATGTTACCAACGAGATGCAACATTCAGAAGATTGCAGAATACACAAACCTCGATATACACAAGGTTGTGAGTATCATAGAAAGGATGATATGATCACCGTTAAATTTTTACAAAATGCACAACTCACTCCAACTCTGCAATCCTCTCGTTAACCTTCTTTATAAGATAGCTATGTCATCAGATATCAAACCCTTGGCCAAAGCAGACCTTATAGCAACTTCTTAGCATTCAACTCTCTAAGCAATCTCCTCATCTCATCTTCAAAAAATTTCCTAGAAAAACATTCAAACTCAGCTCTAGCCTTTCTCTTCGCTCAATCTATTTTTAAGATCTTCAGCCAAAAACTTAACAACATCACCACTCTTAACCATCCTCTCAAGTTCAAACTTCGCCCAATTCAAAGACAGATACCTACTTAAAATCCCTTTTAAACTTAAACCTCCCAGATCCCTAAAAACCCTCTTGACAAAAAACTCAAGTGTCAGACCTTGAAAAACAAGGGAAAATAGAACGACACCAAAGACCATGCTACCAAGAATTTCCCTGTAAGGATCGCTCAAGCTCAAAGCTAGGGCTAAGGGTATTGTACCTTAATCTACCCAGAACACGACAAACTTCCATGAACTTGGAAGCTTGAACAGGGTTAGATAGACAACCAAAGCTCTTGCAAACAGAACAGAAACAATTGCAACTGCTATTGCATTTAAATGCAAAAAGACTCCAAGCTGTGTATCTATACCTATTAGGAGGAATACTATTGAGTTTATTACAAAAACCACAAACCCCCAGAAATCTGTCAAGACTATCCTCGTAGAAGCGGACATTGAAAGTATCCTCCCATAGTTACCAATTATCAACCCAGCACATACGACAGCTATAACTCCAGCTTGAGTAGGCAAGTATGAGTGTTATGGAGACTTCGATTAGGTGATCGTCAATGAAAGCTAAGATTCTGAATGTTAAGTATCCAAGGGCAAATCCAACGATTGCACCCCCAAGGCAAGTTATGACAAACTCTGTAAATCCATGCAAAAAATCAAGCCTACCATGCATCCCATATATTCTTCCAAATAGAAATACTGCAGTCCCATCGTTCAAAATACTCTCCCCCTCAAGTATAACGGACAACCTCTTTGGAGCGTTTAGGGATTTGAATGTTGCA
>CAZUUE010000107.1:0-4024 GCA_964623695.1 uncultured archaeon | reverse complement strand
AAGTAGCGGAGAGTCAACGGAGATTATATGCTACGGCAACGTAGGAACTTGTCTTAGAGTTCCTGAAAGAGATCAGATAATATGCTCTTCGATGAGAAGAGGGTATAAATTTCAAGTAAAAGTTCATAGAACTTCACAAACATTCTATCAAACCTATATTCCTAATAAAGTAAGTAATAAAGTAATACGGTAAAATTTTAAGTCCATTGATTAAATGTGATAGATGAGGATCGTATTGTACGGATTTCTTGTATTCCTTGGAGTGATCCTATTCATCTTTCCACTCGCGATTCCTATAGTAAAAACATCGGCAGAATTCAGTATGTTTAATACAAGGTGGGACGGATGTTCAAAATTTGCAAGGCTTCTATCTGAAAGGGGTGAAATTGTGCCCGTGATCTATCCTTACAATTCAGTTAATTTGAGTAAGCTTGAAGGAGTCTTAATTGTAGTAGGGCCGGATGTTGAATTTTCGCAGCTTGAAGCTGAAGAAGTGAAGAAGTTTCTTGAGAAAGGTGGAACGTTATTCATAGCTGATGATTTTGGAACTGCAAACGGCCTTTTAAAAAAGTTAGGACTAAAAGCTAAGTTCTCTACAAAACCATTGATCGATCTGTTTTACAGTAAAAGGATAGAATTTCCTGTAGTTGTTAGAATAGAGGATCCAGAGCTAGCAATTGATGTCAAGAATGTAACCTTGAATGTACCTTCAGCAATTGTGGGTATTGAGGGTGAGATCTTTTCGAGTAAGGTCAGCTTAGTTGGAGAAAGCATGGGGAGTTATCCTATCATGGCTGAGGTTAGATACGGAAAAGGTAGGATCATCATGATTTCTGATCCAAGTTTGTTGATAAACGATATGTTTGAAAGAAACAAGAAATTCATAGAAAATCTTGTTAGATACTTGGGTAACAGATTTTACTTCGACGAAGCTCATCACTCAGACTTCAATCCGTACTCAATAACGACTGTTTACATCCATAGAGAGCTTGATGAAGAAAAAGCTCTTCTAATTTTTATCGCGGTTACATCTCTTGCAATTTTCATTGAAAGCGGTGTTGCTAGTAAAATAGCAAGAACGTTCACAATTTCAGGGAAAAGAGAAGATATATTTGATGATTTGCCAGACTGGATCGACAGGGAAAAACTCAAGAAGATGATCGATGAAATTAAAAAAGGTTCGAAGATTGGTGATATGTATGGACGGAAGGGAGTTTATAGAAAATCTAAAAAAAGAAGTTAGTAAAGCTATTGTGGGTAAGGAGGATGTGATAGAACTCCTCGCCGTAGCTCTACTCTCAAAGGGACACGTGTTATTGATAGGAGTTCCTGGAGTTGCAAAAACGACGATAGCGAAGGCTTTTGCGAAAGCTACGGGACTCTCGTTCTCAAGAATTCAGTTAACTCCAGATCTCATGCCAGCGGATATAACGGGCAGCTTTGTCTACGATCAGAAATCATCTGAATTCAGAGTTAGAAAGGGTCCAATCTTTGCAAATGTAGTTTTAGCAGATGAGATAAATCGTGCAACACCAAAGACACAATCAGCTCTGCTTGAAGCTATGCAAGAGCGACAGGTTACGATAGAGGGTGTAACGTATGCCCTACCAAATCCCTTTTTCGTAATTGCAACTATGAATCCAGTCGAATTTGAAGGAGTTTACAATCTTCCTGAGGCACAACTTGATAGATTCATGATGAAAGTTGATGTTGGTTATCCGGATAGGGACGAGGAGATACTGCTGCTCAAGAGAAAGGACAGATCAGAATTTGAAGAGGTCAACAGTATCATGAACGATAAGGACATTCTTACGTTGATTGATGAGGTGAGTAAGGTTAGGGTCAGTGAAGAGATCTTGAACTACATATACGAGATCTCGGTGAGAACTAGACAAGACGAAAGAGTAACACTTGGTGCAAGTCCAAGGGCCTTAGAACATTTGCTCTTTGCATCTAAATCCCTTGCATTTCTCAGAGGTAGGAATTACGTTATTCCAGACGATGTAAAAGAGATTGCAGTTAATGTCCTTTCCCACAGGATAAGGTTAAAGGCAGAGTATGAATTGGATGGTTTAAATGTTGAGGATCTGATTGAAGAGATAATCGATGAAGTTGAGGTTCCAAAATGAGAAGAGATCGAATACTGCTACTTCTTGCCTTCCTACTCTCCATCCAAGGTTATCTGTTTGAAAACGTTTTTCCAGTGCTACTAGCATTCACGATCATCGTTTATCTAATTTACCTTCGATCCGAGTTTAAGCCAAGAATTGAAGCTGAAAGGTGGATTGATCATAAATTAATAGAGGGAAAGAGATCGACATCGAAGTTAAGGTTAAGGAACTTGACGAAGAAGAAATTTAAAATAAGAATTGTGGAGGAGTTTTTACCTCCTGGATTCAAGGCAGAAGAACCTATCTTCATATTAAACGAAAATGAAGATAAAGTCGTTGAATACAAAATAGTTCCTGTAAGGGGTGTTTACAAGATCAGGGGTCCAAAGATCGAAGTAACTGACCTTCAGGAGATGAATCGTATAGACTTTGTAGTTGATTCCGAGATAGATTTGGAGGTATATCCATCCATCGATAGGATAAAAGAGGATATTAGAGCTGAAAGGAGTATGGAACTTGCCACCATGTATAAAAGGGCACTTATTGGATTACAAACAATGGATCTGCATTCATTAAGGAGATTTCAGCCTGGAGATGATACAAGACTTATCGAGTGGAAGGCAACAGCCAGACTTAATGAGTTAATAGTTAAGGATCTATTTAGAGAGATAGAGGGTGACGTATACATAATACTCGATGCAGGAAGAGAGATGAGGAAGGGTGTAAGGAATTCAAAAATAGATTATGCTACGACATTGACACTCCAGCTCGTTTACGCCTTAAGAAAGTACAGAATTGGATTGATAGTTTACGACGACTTTGGTGTTAAGTTTAAGGTTCAGGCATCTAAGTCTCAGATAGATAAGATTGTAAGGTCATTAAGAGTTAGCCCAATTTACACAGATCTCATGAGTGTTAAGTTGCCTAAAATATCGTTTAAGCTGTCGGACAAAAGTAGAAATTTTCTTAAGAGAATCCTTCCAATGATAAAGAGGAGGAGGGGTTTTTCTACTGGATTGATCGAAGCTGTAAGTTCTCTTCCATCCTCTGCTTTTCTCATCTTCATATCTGATATAACTTCTAACACATCTGAACTCATAAAGGTTCTATCTGAACTAAAGGATAGATATAAGATTATTCTTCTTGCACCAAATCCTATTCTCTTTTACGATGAGTCGAAGATCGATAAAGAAAGGATCATATGGCTTTATAAGAGATATCTGGAGAGGGAAGAACTGATTAAAAAGCTTAATAAGATTGTTCCAACGATAGATCTCGGCCCATCGGATCTCTTGGATGTTGTTGAGGGTGTTCTGAAATGATAGCAGTGGCTGCTTCGATTGTAGGTGGATTCATCGCTGGGATAAAGACACCCCTAACATCACCGATAGTTTATGCATTAAAGTTCAAAAAGGATCTCTTTTTGATATCTTTTTTTGCTTACTGTTTGGCACTTGGTTACGAATTTAAAGTTTCTAATGTTTACAATGCAAGCACTATATCTATACTATCGGTCATCTTACCATCTATACTCCTTCTCGATGCGGGATTGAAGGGTGAATGTAGGGATCTCTTAAGTTACATAATTGTAACATTCATCTTAGCAGGTTTACTTGTTAACGAGCTGTTTGTCATCGCAACGATCGCTGCTATATATCATCAATTCTCAAGGGATCATCCCCGAAGTGGTGTTCTCATCGTTTCGTTCAGTGTGGCGTTGCTAATTTTAGGGTTAATCTTTTGTGAGAGATTTCTTAATCTACCTGGTGGCTCTTTGACACAAATCGCTTTTATTTCAGCCATCTTAATAGCGATCGTATTTTGGAAAATCGTTATATAATTTCATTGCGATGTCTTTGGATGAGAGAAAGTATAAAGCTGTATCAGTATTCGGAAAGGTTGAAGTCTGAGAT